>NZ_JBEYZD010000094.1:0-29778 GCF_040645895.1 Streptomyces olindensis
GCACAGGTTGCCGCTCAGCCGCTCCCGGATCTCGTCCCGGTCCAGCGGCACCGGCTCACCCGAGGGCGCGGCCGGGTCGGCCGCCCCGCCCCCGTTTGCGTACTCCCGCCCCGTGCGGCGCACGGGTTCCTCCACGGATGGAGCACAAGTCGCCCACGGAGGTGGATTGGATTCCGCAGGTCAGGGGTAAGACGGGCTACGACCGATCTGGGCAGGCCGGCCATGTGGGAGGGACCCCCGACATGCTCCTGGAAGCGCTGAGTTCCGCGATCCTCGGCCTCGCTCTGGCGTGGGCGGCCACGCATCGCCTGCCGCACCGACTCCCGGCCCGCCCGCTGGTCCTGTCGACCGGCGTCGCCGGCGCCCTGTTCGGGGCCTTCGTGATGCACAGCGCGCTCGACGCCGGGCACCTGCTGCTGGTGCTGCTCGGCGCGGTGATCGTCTCGGTGGCCTCGCTGTCGCTGCTGCTGCGCCCCTCGGGAAGACTGCGCCGCCGATCGGCGACCGCCTGACGGGCCGCCGATGGTGGCGCTCCGGACGACAGCGTGACGGCCCGACGGGACCGGCCCCACACGAGGGCGACGGCCCGGCGGGACCAGCCCCACACGAGGGCGACGGCCCGGCGGGACCAGCCCCACGCAAGGGCGACGGCCCGGCGGGACCAGCCCCACGCAAGGGCGACGGCCCGGCGGGACCAGCTCCACGCGAGGGCGACGGCCCTGAGGCCGGCCCCGGAGGCTGACTAGGCGGCCAGGCCCAGCGCGGCCATCCGCTTGGTGTGCGCCTCGGTGATCCGGGAGAACATCTTGCCGACCTCGGCGAGATCGAAGCCGTCCGCGACACCGCCCACCAGCATGGTCGACAGCGCGTCCCGGTCGGCGACCACCCGCTGGGACTGCGACAGGGCCTCGCCCATCAGCCGCCGCGCCCACAGCGCGAGCCGCCCGCCCACCCGCGGATCGGCGTCGATCGCGGCCCGCACCTTCTCCACGGCGAAGCCGCCGTGCCCGGTGTCGTCGAGCACGGCCAGCACCAGGGAGCGGGTGTCGGAGTCCAGCCGGGCGGCCACCTCCCGGTAGAAGTCGCTGGCGATGGAGTCGCCGACGTAGGCCTTGACGAGGCCCTCCAGCCAGTCCGAGGGCGCCGTCTGCTTGTGGAACCCGTCGTACGCCGCGACGAACGGCTCCATCGCGGAGGTCGGCTCCTCGCCGATCTCCGCGAGCCGGTCGCGCAGCCTCTCGAAGTGGTGGAACTCGGCCGAGGCCATCTTCGCCAGCTCCGCCTTGTCCTCCAGGCTCGGCGCCAGCTTGGCGTCCTCCGCGAGCCGCTCGAACGCCGCCAGCTCCCCGTACGCGAGCGCGCCGAGCAGGTCCACGACCGCGGCGCGGTACTGCGGGTCGGCTGAGGCCGACGCCCAGTCCCGGGCGGCGACTCCGGTGTGTTCGGCGGCGGTGTCCGAGGCGTTCTCAGGCTTGTCAGAGCTCGTCATGAAGCGCACAATAGCCCGCCCGCCGGGAGCCGTAAGGCCCTGGTCAATCACTGTGACGACGACTACGTGACCGAATCGGCCATCGCATGTGCGCGATTCCGGGGTATGGTGGTAATGCGCCTGCTGGTACGTCGTCGTACCTCGACAGGCCGCACGTATGAGGATGCCCGGTCGGTGGCCCGATCGGCTCCGACCCGACAGCCCTCCCCGGCCGTACGGCACTGCGCGTACGAGACCCGGAGGGGACACCCTCAGCGGCACGAGCGCTAGAGCGTCGGCGCGGTCCCGTGCTCTACGGCCCGCCCGTAGGCAGCCGACGTCCCCGGCACGGTCCTTGACACGACCCCCGCGCTCGCCTCGCGCCGCCCACACAGAAGAGGCAGCACCCTGACTACGACGTTCCGAGAGCTCGGGATCCTTCCCGAGACCGCCGAGGCCCTGGAGGCCGTCGGCATCACCACCCCCTTCCCCATCCAGGAGATGACGCTCCCCGTGGCCCTGTCGGGCACGGACGTCATCGGCCAGGCCAAGACCGGCACCGGCAAGACGCTGGGCTTCGGCCTCCCGCTCCTCGAGCGCGTCACCGTCCCCGCCGACGTCGAGGCCGGACGCGCCAAGCCCGAGGACCTCACCGACACCCCGCAGGCCCTCGTCGTCGTCCCCACGCGCGAGCTGTGCACGCAGGTCACCAACGACCTGCTGACGGCCGGCAAGGTCCGCAACGTCCGCGTGACGGCGATCTACGGCGGCCGGGCCTACGAGCCCCAGGTCGAGGCGCTGAAGAAGGGCGTCGACGTGGTCGTCGGCACCCCGGGCCGCCTGCTCGACCTCGCCGGGCAGAAGAAGCTGAACCTGAAGCACGTCAAGTGCCTGGTGCTCGACGAGGCCGACGAGATGCTCGACCTGGGCTTCCTGCCCGACGTCGAGAAGATCATCAACATGCTGCCGGTGCGCCGTCAGACCATGCTGTTCTCGGCGACCATGCCGGGCGCGGTCATCGGCCTGGCCCGCCGCTACATGTCGCAGCCCACGCACATCCGGGCCACGGCTCCGGACGACGCGGGCGCGACGGTCGCGAACACCAAGCAGTTCATCTACCGCGCGCACAACATGGACAAGCCCGAGATGGTCGCGCGCATCCTCCAGGCCGAGGGCCGGGGGCTGGTCATGGTCTTCTGCCGCACCAAGCGCACGGCGGCCGACCTCGCCGACCAGCTGAAGCAGCGCGGCTTCGCCTCCGGCGCGGTCCACGGCGACCTCGGTCAGGGCGCCCGCGAGCAGGCCCTGCGCGCCTTCCGCAACGGCAAGGTGGACGTGCTCGTCTGCACCGACGTCGCCGCACGCGGCATCGACGTCGAGGGCGTGACCCACGTCATCAACTACCAGTCGCCGGAAGAGGAGAAGACGTACCTGCACCGCATCGGCCGTACGGGCCGCGCGGGCGCGAAGGGTACGGCGATCACGCTGGTCGACTGGGACGACATCCCGCGCTGGCAGCTGATCAACAAGGCGCTGGAGCTGGAGTTCAACGACCCGCCGGAGACGTACTCCACGTCCCCGCACCTCTACTCCGACCTCGGCATCCCCGAGGGCACGAAGGGCATCCTGCCGCGCTCGGAGCGCACGCGCGCCGGGCTGGACGCGGAGGAGCTGGAGGACCTGGGCGAGCCGGGCGGCCGCGGGCCGCGCGGTCGGGGCGACCGCGGTGGCCGTGGTGGCCGCGGCGGCCGGGACGAGTCCCGGTCGGCCGACCACGAGCGTTCGTCGCGTACGCCGCGGCGGCGCCGCCGGACGCGCGGCGGAGCGCCGTTGGACGGGGCTCCGGAGACGTCCGGCACCACGGCGACCGGCCCGGAGGCCGCGGTCACCGGCGGTACCGCCGAGGCGGAGTCCGTCACGGCTCCGCGCACCCCGCGTCGCCGTCGGCGCACGCGCGGTGGTGCCCCGGCCGAGTCGGCGCCGGTCACGGCCGTCGAATCCGCGGCGTCCGCTCCGGCGGAGAACGCCGTCGCGACGGCGGAGGGCACGAACACGGAGGCGCCCGAGGCGGCGAAGCCGCGCCGCCGCCGGACGCGCCGCTCGGAGACGCCGGCCGCGCAGACGCCGGTGGAGACGCCCGTGGTGGAGTCGCCGGTGGTGGAGTCCCCGGTGGTGGAGACCGAGGCCGCGGTCACGCCGTCGGCCACGGAGTCCACGGCCGCTGTGGATGCCGCTTCGGTGACCACGGAGCCCGAGGCCACCCCCGCCAAGCCGCGCCGCCGCACCCGCAAGGCCGCTGCATCCGAGGCGTCGGCGGCCGAGTCGGCGCTCGACACGGCCGAGGGCGTCACCGAGTCCGCCCAGGAGCCGACGGAGACGAAGCCGCGCCGCACCCGCAAGGCGGCGGCGAAGCCGGAGGTTCCCGCCGACGGGGCCGAGGCGACGGAGACCAAGCCCCGGCGCACGCGCAAGACGGCCGCCGCGGCGGAGGAAGCGGTCGACACGGCCGAGGCCACCGAAGCCAAGCCGCGCCGCACGCGCAAGACCGCCGCAACCGCTCAGGACGCGGAGGCCACGGCGACCAAGCCGCGGCGTACCCGCAAGACGGCCGCCGCAGCGGAGGAAGCGGTCGACACGGCCGAGGCCACCGAAGCCAAGCCGCGCCGCACGCGCAAGACCGCCGCAACCGCTCAGGACGCGGAAGCCACGGAGGCCGTCGAGGCCAAGCCCCGCCGGACGCGGAAGACCACCGCAGCCGCCGAGGCCGCCGCCGACACCGCCGAGGGCGCGGAAGCCAAGCCCAAGGCCCGCCGCACCCGCAAGGCCGCACAGCCCGAAGCCGTCACCGCCGAGATCCCGGCCCAGACGGCCCAGGAGCCGGAGGCCGCCGGGGCCAAGCCGCGCCGGACGCGCAAGACCGCCGCGTCCAAGACGGCCGCCGCGCCCGCCGAGGCCTCCCAGGCCTCCGAGGACGCGCCCGAGGCGAAGCCCAGGGCCCGCCGCACGCGGAAGGCCACGGCCGCAGCGGAGCCCACGGAGAGCTGACACTCCACCCGACGGCCCGGTCCCATCCTTGTGGGGCCGGGCCGTCGGCGTTCCTTCCACCTGCTCCGACGACCCGCAGCCGCTACCCTCACCCCGTGACCAGCCACCCCACCTTCCCCCCGCCCCCTGGTGCCCGCGCATACCGCCTGCGCACCTCCCGCGGTGAGTTCGCCGTCGTCGATTCGTCACCGGGAGCGGGCGTGGAAGTCAGGGGCGTCGCCCTGATGCTGCCCGGATTCACCGGCAGCAAGGAGGACTTCAGCCTGCTGCACGAGCCGCTCGGCGAGCGTGGGTACCGGGTCGTCGCCGTGGACGGGCGGGGGCAGCACGAGTCGGACGGGCCCGTGGACGACGAATCCGCCTACGCCCAGCGGGAACTGGCCCGGGACGTGCTCGCGCAGGCCGACGCGCTCGGCGTTCCCGTGCACCTCGTCGGGCACTCGCTCGGCGGGCAGATCGCCCGTGCCGCCGTGCTGCTCGATCCCTCCCCCTTCCGCTCCCTCACCCTGGTCTCGTCCGGCCCGGCGGAGATCTCCGTGTCGCAGCAGCAGCGCGTGAAGCTGCTGCGGGACGCGCTCGCCGTGATGTCGATGGAGGAGGTATGGGAGGCCATCCAGGCCATGGGCCCGCCGGAGGAGGTCGGCGGCCCCGCCCGCGGCATCGGCGACCAGGAGCAGCTGCGCCGCCGCTGGCTGGGCAACAGCCCCGCCCAGCTCCTCGCGACCGGGCGCCAGTTGTGCACCGAGCCGGACCGCGTCGCCGAACTGGCCGCCGTGCGGCTGCCGTTCCACGTCCTGTCGGGCGCCCACGACGACACCTGGCCGGTGGCGGTCCTCGACGACATGGCCGAGCGGCTGGCCGCGCACCGCACGGTCGTCACGGGAGCCGAACACTCCCCCAACGCCGACCGTCCCCTGCCGACGGCCCACGCCCTCGCCGACTTCTGGGACGGCCTCCGGGACAGGCCCTAGTACTGCGTCCGCAAGTGCTCCCAGAAGCCGTCGCGCAGTGCGCGCCGGAGGTCGGCCTGGCCCCGGAGGGAGTACTGGAGCAGGCTCTCCGCCTCCACCAGCAGGTCCTGGTCCACCGAGCCGGGCAGGTACGGGTGTCCGGGCAGCAGCTCCACGAGCGTGTCCCGGCCGCGGGCCGCCAGCCATTTGGCCGCGATCTGCGCGCCCACGAACCGCACGTCCTCCCGGGCGGGCCGGCCCGCGGCCGTCTCGTAGGCGGGGGCCGCGCGGCGGGAGACGTACGGCTTGAAGAAGTCGAGGTCGAGGGTGCGCTGGCTGTCGACCTCCCACAGCAGCGGCTCCGCCTGGTTGCGGCCCTCCGGCGCCTCGATGCCCCACAGGTGGACCCGGGCGCCGTAGCCCTGGGCGGCCTCCACCGCCGACACCAGGTCCTCGTCGCCGCCGAGCAGGGCCGCGTCGCTGATGGCGCGGTGGCGGGCGAGGGACTCCAGGTCGGAGCGGATGAGGGAGTCGACGCCCTTCTGCTGGTTGTTGGCGTTGAGGTTGCCCAGCCGCACCTTGACGTCCGGCAGCTCCGCGATGGTCTGCTGCTCGGCCGTGTGGATGCGGCGGCGGGCGCCGTCGTACCAGTAGACCCGCAGCAGCCTGCTGTCCGCGAAGATCGTGCGGGCCCGGTCGATGAGGGCGTCGATCAGGCCCTCGGCGTCCAGGTCGAAGGCGCGGCGGTCCTCCGTACCGGCGACGAGCCGTCCCGCGGCCGCGTACAGGTACCCGGCATCGACGAAGATCGCGTGGGTCGAGGGCGTCTTCGCCACCTCGGCGAGCATGCGCTGGAGCAGCTCGTTGGTGCGGTCGATGCGGGCGCTGAGGGCCGCGAGGTCGTCGTTCATCACCTCCATTGTCCCGGCGGTCACGCTGCGAACACAACCGGTCCCGGTCGGTCCCGTAACCACACTCTTACGGCTCAGTAATTAGCCGCTCGAAAAATTTCCTTAGCGTAGGGAATGTTTGAAGCATGCATCCCTGTTGACCCATACGGAACACCGAGCACCGCAGCCTGGTGGGCCGTCACTCAAGTAGTTCTCCTCAGGAGGATGACCAGACGAAGGGAGAAGCCCTTGCGCTTCGAAATCATGCGACTCGACGACGTCGACGGCACGCCCGTGGATTCGACCGTTGTGGACGCCGCCTCCGTCAACCGCATCGTTCAGCAGGCCGCCGCCATCGGACAGCGCCTGTGGATCCGCCCGGCCGAGACCACGGCCTCATAACGCGCGGCTCTCCCCCACACCTCGGAGCCCCCGCCCGGCATCGGCCGTGCGGGGGCTCCGCTGTTGCGGGCCGACCTGGCCGGGGGCGTACTGGCTGAGAGGCACAGCACGAACGAGAACAGGACGGTGACCGCATGTCGGTGACGGGCCGGTCGAACGAGGAGTTGCACGAGCAGGCCGCGGCGGAGGCGGCGCGGCGGTACGAGGCCTCCGCCGCGGAGCGCGAGCGGGTGGAGGACCGGCTGGCGGCCGGCGAACGGTTCCCGGACGCCCCGGACGCGCTCGCCGTCCGCGCCGACCGGATCCTCGACCGGGGCGGCCTGTCGCCCTCGGCGGTGGTGGCGAGCATCCACGGCGAGGCCATGGACCTGCCGAATGCCAACGAACGCATCATCAACCTGTCCAACGAGCTGCAGGCCTGGAGCTTCCTGCCGCGCGGGGTCAGGGCGGGGGCCACGGTCGCCCGGATCACCCTGCGCCGCGACGGCCGCGAGCTGCCGCACGGCACGGGCTTCATGGTGTCGCCGCGGCTGATGATGACCAACCACCACGTGCTGCCCGACGAGACCTTCGCCCGCGACTGCTTCGTGGAGTTCAACGCCCAGATCACGGCCGACAACCTGCCCGACACCGTCGTCCGGATGGAGCTCGACCCGGCGGCCTTCTTCGCCGCGGACAGACGGCTCGACTTCGCCCTCGTGGCGGTCGCGCCCGCCCCGGACGGCCGTCCGGCGGGCGAGGTCTTCGGCTGGAACCGGCTGAGCGTCCAGCTCGGCAAGCTGGTGCTCGGCGAGAAGGTGAACATCATCGGGCATCCGCAGGGGCGCCTGAAGGAGATCGCCCTGCGCGACAACGCGGTGCTGGTACGGCTCGACGACTTCGTCCACTACACGACCGACACCGAACCGGGTAACTCGGGCTCCCCCGTCTTCAACGACCAGTGGGAGGTCGTGGCCCTGCACCACAGCGGTGTGCCGAAGAAGGACGACCAGGGGCGTCTCCTGCGCAAGGACGGCCGGCCCTGGAATCCGGGCGACGGCGACGACGCCATCGACTGGGTCGCCAACGAGGGCGTCCGCATCAGCTCGATCCTGAAGCACCTGGCCGCACTGGACCTCGACCCCGGCCGGCGCACCCTGCTGGCGGAGATGGGCCCGGACTCGGGCCTGGACCGCAGCACGGTCACCGGGCCGGCGGCCCCGCTGATCCCGCCGGAGCGGACGACGACGGCGGCGTCCGGCGGCACGACCTCGCAGGGACTCGCGGCCACGATGACGGCGCGCGAGGGCAGGACGATGCCCCCCAAGGCCGGCCTCCCGGCCCGCGGCACGGCCTTCGGCGGCCGGCGGCACGTGGTCTTCCTGCACGGCAGGGACCAGCAGAGCAAGGAGCCGGTGAACCTCCGCCGCACCTGGACGGCCGGCCTGAACCGCGGGCTCACCCTCGCGTCACTGCCGCCGGTCGACCCGGAGGACGTGTGGTTCCCGTTCTACGGCACGAGCCTGCACAACCTGGTGAGCGGCAGGGAGAGCACGGCCGCGGCCATCGGCCTCGACCGGATGACCGCCGCCGCTGCCGCCGAGGCGTTCGCCGCGGAGTCCCCCACGGGCTCCTACGAGCAGCTGCTCTACGAGGCGGCCGCCCGGGCCGGCATGCCCCAGGACGGGCCGGCTGCCACGGAGGGCTTCGGGGCGGGCCTGGTCGGGGCGCTGCACCGGCCGCTGAGCTGGCTGGCCGCGAAATCCGACCTGGACGGGTGGACCATCGCCACCTTCCTGAGGGACGTCGACCTGTACCTCGCCGACAGCGCCGTGCGGCAGGCCGTACTGGACAGCGTCCTGGAGACGATGCCCGCGCAGGGCGAACTCGTGCTGGTCACGCACAGTCTCGGCACGGTCGTCGGCATGGACCTGCTGACCCGGCTCCCCGAGGGGCTCGATCCCGTCCTGCTGGTGACGGCGGGCAGTCCGCTCGGGATGGACGGTGTCAACGGGCGGCTCCTCGCCCGCGGCCCGCACCGGCCGCCCCGGGTGCGCGACTGGGTCAACGTCTGGTGCCCCACCGACGCGGTGGCGATCGGCTGCCCGCTGGCGGACGAGCGGTGGGGCAAGCTCACCCAGCTGGCCGTCGCCAACGGCCGCGACCGCGCGCACGACATCGACGAGTACCTCGCCCACCCGGGAGCGGCCGGCGAGATCGGCTCGGTGCTCGCCGGCCGGGCCTGACGGGACGGTCAGCTCGCCTGGATCACCTGGGTGACGCCGTTGATGATCTGCTGTACGGCGATCGCGGAGAGCATCATGCCCGCGAGCCGCGTCACCAGCACCACGCCGCCGTCCTTGATGATCCGGATGATGACCAGCGAGTAGCGCATCACCAGCCACAGCACGACGTGGATGGCGAGGATCGCCGTCCACACCGACACCTGCGTGGCGACGGTGTGGGCCTTCTGCACGGCGAGGATGACCGACACGATCGCACCGGGTCCGGCCAGCAGGGGCATGCCCAGCGGCACGAGAGCGACGTTGACGTCCTTGGTCTGCTTCGGCTCGTCGGTCTTCCCGGTGAGCAGGTCGAGCGCGATGAGCAGGAGCAGCAGCCCGCCCGCGATCATCAGGGCGGGCACGGAGACGTGCAGGTAGTTGAGGATCTGGTGCCCCAGGAGCCCGAACACGGTGATGACACCGCCGGCGACGCAGACGGCCTGGAAGGCCATCCGCTTCTGCACCTTCCCGGGCCGGCCGGCGGTGAGCGCGAGGAAGATCGGGGTGATCCCCGGGGGGTCCATGATGACGAAGAGGGTCAGGAACAGGGAGCCGAAGACGGCGAGGTCGAACATGAGCGTGATGGCCTTGCGGGTGTGAGTGGAGCGCGCGGACGGCACGGCGGACAGCGCCGAGTGCCTGGAAAGGGACCGGGAAGGGCCCGGGAAGGGCCGGGAAGGGACCGCTGGGGACCGCCCGGAAACGGATCGAAGAGGGAGCTACAGGGGGAGGAGGAACCTCAGACGGCTCCGCCGGCCCCGGGCACCGGGAACGCCCCGAAGGCCCGCCGGGTGATCTCCCCGTACACCTCGGGATCGGTCGTGTACTCGCCGAGCACACACGTCTTCCGGCTGCCGTGGTAGTCGGAGGAGCCGGTCACGAGAAGCCCCAGCTCCTTCGCCAGCCCCCGCAGCCGCGCCCGCGTGTCCCCGTCGTGGTCCATGTGGTCGACCTCGATGCCGTCCAGCCCGGCCGCGGCCATCTCGGCGATCGCGGCCTCCGGCACCGTACGCCCCCGCTTGCTCGCCCCGGGATGCGCGAACACCGCGACCCCGCCCGCGCCCTTGACGAGCCGGATGGCCTCGAAGGGGTCGGTCTCGTGCTTCTCGACGAAGGCCCGGCCGCCGTCGGCCAGCCAGTCCTGGGTGAAGGCGTCGTTCACGGTCGGCACCACACCCAGCTCGACGAGCGCGGTCGCCACGTGCGGACGCCCGACGGACCCGTCACCGGCGATCCGCAGCACCTGTTCCCAGGTCACGGGTACGCCCAGCTCGCGGAGCTTGGCCACCATGCCCTGCGCCCGCGGCACCCGGTCGTCCCGGACCAGCTCCCGCTCGGCGAGCAGCGCCGGCTCCTCGGGGTCGAAGAGGTACGCGAGCATGTGCATGCTGATGCCGTCGAACCGGCAGGACAGCTCGGCCCCGGTGACCAGCGTGAGCCCCTCGGGCAGCGCGGCGGCCGCCTCGGCGTGTCCGCGCGTGGTGTCGTGATCGGTGAGCGCGACGACGTCCAGCCCGGTCGCGGCGGCCTTGCGCACCAGCTCGGCCGGGGTGTCCGTACCGTCGGAAGCGGTGGAGTGGGTGTGCAGATCGATACGCACGACACGGACTCCAGACACGAACGACACGAACAGGGCTGCTCAAGGATAACCGTATTTTTCCCGACCCCCTGTCACACCCGAATCCCGGAAGCGCCCCCTACACCAGCGCCACCCAAGGGGCGCGGGGAACCGCGCACCCGGCCAACGACCACCCGCAGCCGCCGGCAAAGGGAAACCCACCACCCCCCTGAGCGCTACGGCCCGAGCAAGCGCGGGGACAACGCCCCGCAAGGCACCAGCTCGACCTCCGCACCGGCGTCCCTCAGATCCGCCAGCACCAGCTCGTCGTACATCAGCAGCCCCGACTGCTCGGGCCAGACCACGGCCCACAGCCACATCCCGAGCGCCTCCCCGGCGAACACCGCGCGGTCGCCCGGCACCCCGGAGACGTGCCACAACGGCGTCGGCCGGCCGGCGGCCAGCACCTTCGCCTGAGCCGGCTTCCCCACATCCATGTACGGCCCGGGGTCGGGCCCGTCCATGCCGGCATAGCGGGCCCCGAGTCCGACACCCAGCTCCTCGGCGACCAGGATCAGCTCGCCCATCCCGCCGAGCGGCCCGGGTCCGGTGCAGGCCACGGCCGTGGCGCGACCCCCCGTACGGTCGTCCCCCGCACAGGCCACCCCCGTGAACAGCCAGCCCACCGGCAGCGGCCACGGCATCCACACCGGCACCTGCGTGCGGTGCACCACGACGTTGAGGGCGTCGACGCTGGGCGGTATCACGGGCTGCACCGGATGGACGGTGCCGTGCACATCGCACTGCCACGAGTCGGAGAAGAGGCCGGGAGCCCTGACCCGGCCACCGCACTTCGGGCAACTGGGTTCGCCCCTCATAGGGCCCCACGGTCCTACCCCCGCCCCGCCGCGTCAAGGACGATCACCCATCCGGACGGAACCCTTCACCGCCCACACTAGATGTAGCTTGCATTAATTAGCCTCGCTAACTTACTATGTGCATATACCAACTACTTCCGTCTCGGAAAGGGAGCGACCATGGACCCCTTCGACGCCGGAGCGGGCGGCCTCCTGAAGCAGCCCAAGTCCGTGTGGGCGACCGCCGGGGCGTCGGTCGTCGCCTTCATGGGCATCGGACTCGTCGACCCGATCCTGCCGTCCATCGCCCAGGGCCTCGACGCCACGGCCGGCCAGGTCTCCCTGCTCTTCACCTCGTACTTCCTGATCACCGCCGTCGCCATGCTGGTGACCGGCTTCGTCTCCAGCCGGATCGGCGGCCGGAAGACCCTGCTGCTCGGCCTCGCGTTCGTGGTCGTCTTCGCCGGGCTCGCCGGCACGTCCGGATCGGTCGGTGAACTGGTCGGGTTCCGCGCGGGCTGGGGGCTCGGCAACGCGCTCTTCGTCTCCACGGCCCTCGCGGTCATCGTCGGCGCAGCGGCCGGCGGCAGCGCCGCGGCGATCCTGCTGTACGAGTCGGCCCTCGGCCTCGGCATGGCGTGCGGCCCGCTGCTGGGCGCCCTGCTCGGCGACGCCAGCTGGCGCTACCCGTTCTTCGGCACGGCGTTCCTGATGGCCGTCGGCTTCCTGTGCATCGCGGCGTTCCTGAAGGAGCAGCCGAAGCCCGTCCGCAAGACCTCGCTGCTGGACCCGCTCAGGGCCCTCGGCCACGGCGGCCTCGCGTCCGCGGCGGCCTCGGCGTTCTTCTACAACTACACGTTCTTCACCGTGCTGGCCTTCACGCCGTTCGTGCTGAACATGAGCCCGTACCGCTCGGGGGCGGTGTTCTTCGCCTGGGGCGTGCTGCTGGCCGTCTTCTCGGTGATCGTGGCACCCCGGCTGCAGAAGCGGTTCGGTTCACTGAAGGTGCTCGGCGGCTCGCTGGTGCTGCTCGCGGCCGACGTGCTGGTACTCGGCTACGGCTCCCACACCACGGCCGTCGTCTGCACGATCCTGTCCGGTGCCTTCATCGGCGTGAACAACACCGTCTACACCGAGCTGGCCCTCGGCGTCTCGGACGCGCCCCGGCCGGTGGCGAGCGCGGGCTACAACTTCGTGCGCTGGTTCGCCGCGGCCGCCGCCCCGTACTTCGCTCCGAAGATCGAGGAGTGGACCGACCTCCACATCCCGTTCGTGGTGGCCGCGGTCACGGCCGTGCTGGGCGCGCTCGTGGTCGTCGTCCGGCGCAGGGCCCTCACCCACGAGGCCGAGGAGCTGGAGCCGAAGCACGCGACCGAGGACGGTGTCGCCGCCTTCGCCAACTGAGGCTTTCCGGCCAGGGGTTGGTGACCTTCCTCACTCCAGCGGGACGGACTTCCGGGACGGATCCCGGAGGTCCGTCCCGTGGTTCAGCCACCGCTCCTGCAGTGACTGGGCGCCGTGCACGCGCTTCCAGGCGGCCTCGTTCGGCGTCATCGGCAGCAGCGGCAGGAACCGTACGGGGTCGAGGGGCTCGTCGAGCTCCAGGTCCTCCACCAGGCCACCCGGCTCGGCGACCAGGACCGAGGTGAAGGGGGCGCCGGGCCACAGCGGCTCGCCGACGTCGAGGGAAGCACCGGGAGCCACGACCAGCCCCTCCACCTGCGGAGACGCGCCCAGCACGGCGAGCGGGCGCAGCACCTTGTCCGTGTCGGCGACCCCCGCGCGGACCGACAGGACCAGCTCCGCGCGCGGGCCCTTCACGGGGTCGGCGATCACCGCCGTCGGGTCCGTCATGGGGTGCGCGGACATGCCGAGCGTGGCGTAGCGGACGATGTCGCCCTCCTGGAAGCGGAGCACCTCGATGCGGTCCGTGCCCAGGAAGGTGACGGCCGCGCGCGCGTCCGGTTCGCCCAGCGCCGTACGCAACCGGGCCTCGACCAGAGGAAGAACATCTGCCATGCGGCGAGCATAGAACTCGTCAGTAGCGGGCAAACAAGCGCCTTGACACGTCGGGCGGCTGATACTCTTGCCCGGTGGTTCGGGGCAGCACGCAGAAGCGTCGCGATCAAGCCCCGACGCCGAAGGAACTCCCTTACGAGGGACCGGCCGGAGGAGGTGGGACTGCAATGGACCGAAGTCGACCGTGCAGTAGCACCACGCTCTTCCCGCCGCTGACGTAGCTGTTCTGGCTCTGGCTGGTCGCCACCTCTCGCACTCGCTTCACGCGGAAGAGCGCTTCGTTTCGCTTTGCCTGATCTGCCTCAGTAGCTGAATCAGTAACGAGACGCGTCACCGCGACGGTGCGGTGCTCCCCGCTTTGTGGACGTGCCAAACATCCCCAGTCACAACGTCCTCATTCCGGGTAGCTCCACCCGACGCCGGCGTCTTTCGTTGCCCGCCCGCGAAGGAGCCCGCCATGTCGATGATCCGCGACCTGCGCGCCGTCGTCCGCCCGTCCCGCGTGTCGCTCCGCAAGGACAGCGGCACGTACGACGCCACCCGCAGCCCCGCGGCGTCCTCCGCCGTCGTCGACTGCGCCGTCTACCGGGACGGCCGCCGCATCGAGACCGAGACGCCGCTGACCCCGCACGAGGCGGTGCGGCTGGTGCGCCGCGACGGCGGCTTCGTGTGGATCGGCCTGCACGAGCCGACCGAGGCCGAATTCTCCGGCATCGCCAGTGAGTTCGGGCTGCACCCGCTGGCCGTGGAGGACGCCGTCCAGGCCCACCAGCGGCCCAAGCTGGAGCGCTACGACGACTCCCTCTTCACGGTCTTCAAGACCATCCACTACGTCGAGCACGACCAGCTCGACGCCAACAGCGAGGTCGTCGAGTCCGGCGAGGTGATGTGCTTCACCGGACGGGACTTCTTCATCACCGTCCGGCACGGCGGGCAGGGCTCCCTGCGGGCCCTCAGGCACCGCCTCCAGGACGACCCCGAGCTGCTCGCCAAGGGCCCCTCGGCCGTGCTGCACGCCATCGCCGACCACGTCGTCGACGGGTACATCGCGGTCGCCGACGCGGTGCAGGACGACATCGACGAGGTCGAGACCGAGGTGTTCTCCCCGGGCCGCAAGGGCGCGCCGCGCGGTTCGGACGCCGGCCGGATCTACCAACTCAAGCGCGAGGTGCTGGAGTTCAAGCGGGCCGTGTCGCCGCTGCTGCGCCCCATGCAGTTGCTGAGCGAGCGGCCGATGCGGCTGATCGACCCGGACATCCAGAAGTACTTCCGGGACGTCGCCGACCACCTGGCCCGCGTCCAGGAGCAGGTCCTCGGCTTCGACGAACTGCTCAACTCCATCCTCCAGGCCAACCTCGCGCAGGCGTCCGTGGCGCAGAACGAGGACATGCGGAAGATCACCTCGTGGGCCGCGATCATCGCCGTGCCGACGATGGTGTGCGGGGTGTACGGCATGAACTTCGACCACATGCCGGAGCTGCACTGGCGGTACGGCTACCCGGCGATCATGGGCGTCACGGTGGTCATCTGTCTGGGCATCCACCGCACGCTGAAGCGGAACGGCTGGCTGTGAGCGGCGTGGATAGGCTGGCTCCCATGACAAGCGAGCTGCTCGACCGGGCCCTCGTCGAGGAGGCCACGAAGAAGTCCGGCCTCGTCTGGGTCCAGGGCCCCGACGACCCGGCGCGCGCCCTCTGGCACGTGTGGCACGAGGGTGCCGCGTGCCTGGTCGGCGACGGGCCCGGCGAGCAGCCGCTGCCGGGGCTGGCCGACGGCGTCGAGGCCCGGGTGACGGTCCGCAGCAAGGACAAGGGAGGCCGGCTGGTCTCCTGGGCGGCGCGGGTCACGCAGCTCGCGCCGGGCACCGAGGCGTGGGACGCGGCGGTCGCCGAGCTGAAGGGCAAGCGGCTGAACGCGCCCGACGGCGAGGCCATGACCGACCGCTGGGCCCGCGAGTGCCGGGTGCTGCGCCTGGAGCCGACCGGGGCGACGGCACCGCTGCCCGACGGTTCGCTCTCCGAGCCCCCGCTGCCGTCCCCGGCGATCACCCGCCGGCCGGTCCCGGCGGGTCTGCCCCGCCTGCTGCTGAAGAAGCGCAAACGCAAGCAGTGACGGGTCAGGACGTCGGCAGCTGCTTGCCGTAGTCCACCGTCTCGTTCCGCTCCGGCTCCCTGAGGGCGAAGTCCTCTCCCCAGGCGGAGAACGTGAGGGTGCCCGCCCCGCCGGCCCGCTCCAGGCGCAGCGGGTACGGCTTGCCCTCGAGGGAGACCTCCAGGGTGCCGCCGGAGCCCTTGTCGCCGGTGACCCGGATGGTGCGGACGCCCGCCTGCTCGTCGTGGCCGTCCGTCGCGAGTGTGCCGTGCAGGGTCAGCAGACCGTCGAGGAGGACCGCCTTGTCCGTGAAACCGCTGAACTTCTTGTACGAAGGGTCGCCCTGCGGCACCTTCACGAACTTGCCGCCGAGCTTGGAGGCCGCCGCCGCGTCCCCCTTGCCGCCCTCGCCCTGGCCGCTGCCGTGACTCCAGAACTCGGCGTCGGCCTTGACGAAGAGCTGCTCGCCGATGCGCAGCAGCTCGAAGGTCGCGCCCTGCGAGGTCACCGAACCCGTGCCGCCGTCGTCCTTCAACCGCATGTCGAGCGCGTACGTCCGCCCGCCGCTGACGACGTTTCCGTGCACCCGGACCGCCCCGGCGGACTCGGCGGCCGAGCGGGTCTTGCCCTGGATCTTCTGGGCGGACAGCCGGCCGACGCCGTTGGTGCCCTCGTTCGGATCCTCCGCGCAGCCCGTGAGCACCGTTCCCGTCACGAGCAGTGCGCACATCGCGCTCGCGAGCGCGGCACTGCGGCTACGGCCCTGGCGAATCGGAGTCACAGGTGGGGCTGCCTCTCTGACGGGAGACCTGAACGGCGTACGGCAGGGTACCGGGGTCGTGGAGGCCGATCGGAGCCGGTCCGTCCGGACCGCCCGCCGACGCACCCCCGATCGGGACGGGCTAGCCTGAAGCCCACCCGAGCGGGCAATTCGGAGAAGACAGGCACAAAGGCAAGCAACAGGAAACACCCCGCACGTAAAGGAGCCGCGGCCATGGCAGCGGGCGCCCCCCGGATCTTCGTATCGCACCTCTCCGGTGTCGCCGTCTTCGACCCCGCCGGCGACCAGGTGGGGCGGGTGCGCGATCTGGTCGTGATGCTGCGGGTCGGCCAGAAGCCGCCGAGGCTGCTCGGCCTCGTCGTCGAACTCGCCACCCGCCGCCGCATCTTCCTGCCCATGACCCGGGTCACGGCCATCCAGTCCGGCCAGGTCATCACCACCGGCGTGCTCAACGTCCGGCGCTTCGAGCAGCGGCCCACCGAGCGGCTGGTCTTCGGGGAGCTGCTGGACCGGCGCGTCACGCTCACCGAGACCGGCGAGGAGGTCACCGTCCTCGACCTGTCGGTGCATCAGCTGCCGGCCCGCCGGGACTGGGAGATCGACCGGGTCTTCGTCCGCAAGGGCCGGAAGGGCGGGGCCTTCCGGCGCGCCAAGGGCGAGGCGCTGACCGTCGAGTGGACCGCCGTCACCGGCTTCTCCCTGGAGGAGCAGGGGCAGGGCGCCGAGAACCTGCTCGCCACGTTCGAGCAGCTGCGCCCCGCCGACCTGGCCAACGTCCTGCACCACCTCTCCCCCAAGCGCCGCGCGGAGGTCGCCGCCGCCCTGGACGACGACCGGCTGGCCGACGTGCTGGAGGAGCTGCCGGAGGACGACCAGATCGAGATCCTCGGCAAGCTGAAGGAGGAGCGGGCCGCCGACGTCCTGGAGGCCATGGACCCGGACGACGCGGCCGACCTGCTGGGCGAGCTGCCGACGGACGAGCAGGAGCGGCTGCTGAGCCTGATGCAGCCGGGCGACGCGGCCGACATGCGGCGCCTGATGTCGTACGAGGACCGCACGGCGGGCGGTCTGATGACCACCGAGCCGATCGTGCTGCGCCCGGACTCCACCGTCGCCGACGCCCTCGCCCGGATCCGCAACCCGGACCTCTCCCCGGCCCTGGCCGCCCAGGTGTACGTCTGCCGGCCACCGGACGAGACGCCGACCGGCAAGTACCTGGGCACGGTCCACTTCCAGCGCCTGCTGCGGGAGCCGCCACCCGCCCTGGTCAGCTCGATCGTGGACAGCGACCTGCAACCGCTCGACCCGGACGCGGACCTGCCCGCCATCGCCGGGTTCTTCGCCACGTACGACATGGTCGCGGCGCCCGTGGTGGACGAGGCCGGGGCGCTGCTGGGCGCGGTGACCGTGGACGACGTGCTCGACCACATGCTCCCGGAGGACTGGCGGGAGACGGAGTTCCACCTGGACGAGGAGGAGGTGGCGACCGATGGTTCCTGAGCGTGAGAGCCCGCGCGAACGCACGCCGGCGGGTGCCACGGCGGCTTCCCGGCCGCGCGCCGCCCGCCTCGACCAGCCGGGGGTGCCGAGGCGCCGGATCCTGCCCGAGTACGACCCGGAGGCCTTCGGCCGGCTGTCGGAGCGCATCGCGCGCTTCCTCGGCACCGGGCGGTTCCTGGTCTGGATGACGGCCGTCATCATCCTCTGGGTGGCCTGGAACAGCCTCGCCCCACGCCACCTGCGGTTCGACGAGTACCCGTTCATCTTCCTGACCCTGATGCTGTCCCTCCAGGCCTCCTACGCCGCCCCGCTGATCCTGCTCGCGCAGAACCGGCAGGACGACCGCGACCGGGTCAACCTGGAGCAGGACCGCAAGCAGAACGAGCGGTCGATCGCGGACACCGAGTACCTGACCCGCGAGGTCGCCGCCCTGCGCATCGGCCTGGGCGAGGTCGCCACCCGCGACTGGATCCGCTCGGAGCTCCAGGACATGGTCAAGGAACTGGAGGGACGGCAGAACGGCCACCGTCACGACGCCGTCGTATTCCCGGCGGAACGGTCACGGGGACGTGACGCAGACGACCGCTGACGGGCTTTCCTACGCACCGGTACAGCGCCGTACCATCGTCCTTATGGCTACGGAAGACGCGGTGCGCGAGGCACTGGCGACGGTGAACGACCCCGAGATCCACAAGCCCATCACCGAACTCGGGATGGTCAAATCCGTGGAGATCGGCGCGGACGGGGCGGTCGCGGTCACCGTGTACCTCACGGTCTCGGGCTGCCCGATGCGGGACACGATCACGCAGCGCGTGACCGAGGCGGTCTCCCGCGTCGAGGGCGTCACCCGCGTCGACGTCACGCTCGACGTGATGAGCGACGAGCAGCGCCGCGAGCTGGCCTCCGCCCTGCGCGGCGGCCAGACCGAGCGCGAGGTCCCCTTCGCCAAGCCGGGCAGCCTGACCCGCGTCTACGCGGTCGCCTCCGGCAAGGGCGGTGTCGGCAAGTCCTCGGTGACGGTCAATCTGGCCGCGGCGATGGCGGCCGACGGCCTGAAGGTCGGTGTCGTGGACGCCGATATCTACGGCCACTCCGTGCCGCGCATGCTGGGCGCCGACGGCCGTCCCACCCAGGTCGAGAACATGATCATGCCGCCGTCGGCCAACGGCGTGAAGGTCATCTCCATCGGCATGTTCACGCCGGGCAACGCCCCGGTCGTCTGGCGCGGCCCGATGCTGCACCGCGCGCTCCAGCAGTTCCTGGCGGACGTGTACTGGGGGGACCTGGACGTCCTGCTGCTGGACCTGCCGCCCGGCACGGGCGACATCGCGATCTCGGTCGCCCAGCTCGTCCCGAACGCCGAGATCCTGGTCGTGACGACCCCGCAGCAGGCCGCCGCCGAGGTCGCCGAGCGGGCCGGCTCCATCGCCGTGCAGACCCACCAGAAGATCGTCGGCGTGGTCGAGAACATGTCCGGCCTGCCCTGCCCGCACTGCGGCGAGATGGTCGACGTCTTCGGCACGGGCGGCGGCCAGCTGGTCGCCGACGGCCTGACCCGCACGACCGGCGCGAACGTCCCCGTCCTCGGCAACATCCCGATCGACGTCCGCCTCCGCGAGGGCGGCGACGAGGGCAAGCCGGTCGTCCTGACGGACCCGGACTCCCCGGCGGGCTCGGCCCTGCGCGCGATCGCCGGCAAGCTGGGCGGCAGGCAGCGGGGCCTGTCGGGTCTGTCGCTGGGGATCACTCCGCGGAACAAGTTCTGAACTGACTCAGGGGCGCGGGGAACTGCGCGAGCAACCACGAACCACCCGCAGCCGCCCACGAAACGAAGACCCCACGGCGAAGGGGCGCCGAAAAACCCGGCGCCCCGAGGGACTCACGCGTACGCGGCGATGTCCTTCACCACGGCGAAGCCGAGCCCGTACGCACTCATGCCACGCCCGTACGCACCCACATGGACACCCGCCGAGGTCGACCCGGCCAGCACCCAGCCGAACTCCGACTCCCGGTAGTGGAACGCCGTCGGCACCCCGTCCACGGGAAGCGACAGCGTCGACCAGTCGGGCCCGTCGAGGTCGTCCGCCAGCACCCACGCCGTCTCGGTCTGCTGCTCCAGCCAGTCGTCCCGCAGCGAGTGGTCCATCTGCCCGGGCCAGGTGAAGGACAGCAGCCCCACTCCCGCGAGCCACGCCGCGGACGACACCGACGTGGCCTCCAGCAGCCCCGTGCCGTCGGCGCTGCGCCGGGAGGGATTCGCCGCCACGGTCACGACGACCGCGAACTTCTCCTTGGCTTCCTGATCACCCCCGGAGGCGTGCTCGTTGCGCACCGTGGGCTCGTCACCGTGCCCGATCGACCCGTGTTCCACGGCCCCGTCGGCCGTCATACCGACCTGCATCAGCCAGCGCGGCCCCGTGAAGGCCTCGTCGAGGCCGTACCACGGGAAGGGCGCGCGCAGGTAGCCGTCGACCGTACGCCGGGCGGAGGGGACCTGTTGTCCGCCCTCCGCGGCCGGCGCCTGCGCGACTGCCCGACTCGTCGTCTCCATGTGCCCGGACGCCTCCTCGCTCTAGTCGGACCGGAGCGGCCCGCCCCCCATCGGGCGTACTCGACCGGTCCGCACAACAACTCGGCAGCATAGCCACACCGCTGCGAGCAGCAGGGAAACCGCCCGGCGCGTGGGCCGCACGGGCGCCTCGTTCAGGCCGTACACAGCCCGACCGGAGTATGAAACGCGTCACGCGCGCCGGGGCGCGCACCCCGGGGCGGGTCGCTCAGGTGGCGTCCGCGTCGAAGGGCGGCCGGTCGTCCCGGTCGGGCGTCTCGGGCTTCTTGGTCATGTCGATCCGGCCGCCGGAGGAACCGGACGACGAGGAGGACGAGGAGGACGACGTGTCCGAGTCCCGGCCGTGGACGGCGTCGGTGACCTCGGCCATCTCCTTCTTCAGGTCGAAGCCGTTGCGGATCTCCTTGAGCCCCAGGTCCTCGTTGTCCAGCTGCTTGCGGATGAACGTCTTGGGGTTGAGGTCCTCGAACTCGAAGTCCTTGAACTCCGGGCCGAGTTCCTCCCGGATGTCCTGCTTGGCGCTCTCCGAGAACTCACGGATCTTCCGGATCGTGCGCGTCACGTCCTGGATGACCTTGGGGAGCTTGTCCGGACCGAAGACGAGCACGGCAAGGACGATGAGCGTCACCAGCTCGAGTGGTCCTATGTCATTGAACACCTGAAGCTCCTTGCGATGTCCTCGGTCCTCGGCCCTCGGTGGTCGGTGCGGGTGTTGCCGTGGTCCGGGCCGGATCCACGGTACCCGGCGATCCTGTCCGACCGGTACCGTCCCGAGACCTCCGAGTGCGGCCAGTGGGAGCGCTTTCCCGATTGTTTGCCTTGTTCGTCCCTGTAAGCCCCGGTCATCACGTCTCAGTCCCCGCCGGAGGATCCGAGGACGAGCGACACCGTCCGCTCCTTGCCGCCCCGCTCCAGGGTCAGCTCCAGCCGGTCGCCGGGGCGGTGCGCCCGGGTCTTGACGATCAGCTCCTCGCCGGAGTGGACGCGCTGCCCGTCGACCTCGGTGATGACGTCACCGGCCTTGATGCCGGCCTGGGCACCCGGGCCGCCCGTGGTGACCGGCGGGCCGCCCTCGCTGCCCTCCGTGGCGACGCGGGCACCGTCGCCGCCGTAGTCCATGTCCAGGGTGATGCCGATCACCGGGTGGGTCGCCGTGCCGGTGTTGATCAGCTCCTCGGCGACGCGCTTGCCCTGGTTGATGGGGATGGCGAAGCCGAGGCCTATCGAGCCGGACTGTCCGCTGTCCAGGTCGGAGCCGCTGTCCGCCGAGCGGATGGCCGAGTTGATGCCGATGACCCGGGCCTGGGCGTCGAGCAGGGGGCCGCCGGAGTTGCCCGGGTTGATGGGCGCGTCGGTCTGCAGCGCGTCGACGTACGACACGTCGCTGCCGTCGCCCTTCTCGCCGCCGGCCGTGATGGGCCGCTCCTTGGCGCTGATGATGCCGGAGGTGACGGTGCCGGCCAGGTCGAAAGGCGCGCCGATGGCCACGACCGGGTCACCGACCTGCACGTTGTCGGAGTTGCCCAGGGGCAGGGGGGTGAGTCCGCGGACGCCCTTCACCTTCACGACGGCGAGGTCGTAGCCGCTGTCCCGGCCGACCAGCTCGGCCTGGGCGGTCTCCCCGCCGTTGAAGGTCACGGTGATCTCACCGCCGGATCCGGCGGGCCGCACGACGTGGTTGTTGGTGAGGATGTGCCCTCGGGTGTCGAGCACGAAGCCGGTGCCCGTGCCCTGTTCGCCGGAGCCGCTCACATGCAGGGTGACGACGCTGGGCAGGGCCCGGCCGGCGATCCCGGCCACGCTGCCGGCGTCCCGCGCGGCGGACTCCTTCCCGGCCTGCGGCAGCTCGACGGTCCCGATGCCCCCGTTCCGCTCCAGATACGTCCCAAGGGCGCCGCCGATGCCGCCGGACACGAGCGCGAGCAGCACGGCGCCGCCGACCAGGGCCTTCCTGCCCCGCTTGCGCCGCTGCTCCGTGCTGGGGACGGCGGCGCCGTTCTGCTGGAGCGGGGCGATCCCTCCGGGCGCCGTGGGGGCGGCCCAGGGGTCGTAGCGCTGCCAGGGGTCGGGGGCGGGTCCCGGGGACGCCGGGGGCGGGACGTCGGCGTGGACCGGGGCGGTCCGCACCGGGGCGGGGATGCCAGGGGCGCTGGGCACCTGAGCCTGCGGCTGCTCCAGCGCAGCGGGGGCGTGGGAGGACTGTGCCGGTACCACCGGCGGGGCGGGCGGGCCCGGGACGCTCGCCTGCCCCGGCACCGCCACGCCCTGCGTCGCCGTCGCGGCCGGGTGCTGGACCGGCGGCGCGGGTGCCCAGGGACCGGGTTCGCCGTAAGGCGGGGTGCTGTACGGGTCGGGATCGTGCAACGGCTTGGGTGCGTCGTCGACCGGCACGGCGGACGCACCGGGCGGGGCGGGCGGCGCGGAGGCAGGGGCAGGGGCGCGGCCGGGGGCGGGAACGCCGCTCCCGGCCTCGGTGACGGGAGCCGTCTCGGTGCCGGATTCCACAGCACTCGCGGCACCGGAAGCCACCCCGGCACCCGAATTCACGGCGCTCTCGGCGCCGGAAGCCACCCCGGCCACCGAATCCGCAGCACTCTCGGCGCCGGAAGCCCCGGCGGGCGCGTCCGCGGGCGCCATCGCCTCGGGGCTCCTCAGCTCGTAGTCGCCGGCGTCGTCCTGCGGACGCGCGGCGGGGCGCGCCAGCTCGAAGTCCCCGTCGGTGTCCCCGTCGGTGTCGACGGCCGCCGGGGTCGTCGCCTGCCCCGGGGCCTCAGCCGCAACCGGCTCCGCCGCCACGGGCCCGTCCGTGTCCTCCGGCTCCCCCGACGGGCCCTGCGGGCGTGGACGGCTCCACCACTTCGCTTTCGTGGGCTTCCCCTCGTTCATGCTCTCCCCACAGCACAGCCGCGGCACGGCTCGTCGGCGGTGGCCGCAGTTCGTCGAATCGGCGCCCGGCCGGACCTCGGCCGGGGGCGCCACCCCCGGGATTCAATCAGGTTCGCGGGCCGGTGCGCAGAGGCCGGTCAGCGGGCCGCGCGCGAGGAGGAGGGGGGAGAGGGGGACGAGGTGGTGTCCGGGAGGGGCACGGCGAGCAGGGGCGCCGTGATCTCGGGGACCGCCGCCCAGGTGTGCAGGGGGGCCGGCGGGACCGCCTCCAGGGGGCGTATCAGCGGGGACATGACGGCCGCGCCGGCCATCACCGGGGCGGTCAGCGCGTGCACCACGTGGTGCCGGGCGGCGGGATGCGGCACTCCGGGCAGCAGGGGCGCGGACACCTCCGTCGGCGCGGCCGGGCTGTCGCCGAGCGCGCTCTGGCCGTGCACCTGCCCGAGCAGCGGCCCCACGGCCCGGCGCCGCTGGGATTCGGGCGCCGTCGCGGCGCCCGCGCCCGGTGTGCGCATCGGGGTCACGTTGCTTCCCGTGCCGGAGCCGCCGCGGGCTTCCGCGTCGGTGGGGTTGCCGGTGGTGACACCGCCGAGAGCGATCGCGGCCAGGGACACGGCCCCGGCGGCCACGAAGGCGAACCGCAGCCGCGAGGAGTACCGGTCCGTCTCGTGCCGGCCGACGTCGTGGATGCGGAAGCCCCGGTTGGCCGGCGGCAGGCCGCGGTGGTCGGAGGGGAGACCACGGTGGTCGGAGGGGAGGCCCCGGTCGCCGCCGGGGAGACGGCCGCCCCCCGCGGAGGACGGCAGCACGGGCAGGTGCGGCCGGGACGGGGCGTACCCGAACTCGAACCGGTCGCCGCGCTTCGTCCCGAAGGCGCCGGACGACCCGAACCGCCCGGTCAGGCCGCCGGGCAGCCCTCCCCCGCCCGGCGGCAGTTCGTCACCGTCCGGGCCGCCGCCCGCGGGTAGTCCCTGCAGGCGGGCCAGGAAACTCTCGGAGGGAGGCGGCGGGGCCGCTTCCGCGAAGACGTTCTTCAGCCGGCGCTGGGCGTCCACCTCCGCCTTGCACTTCGGGCAGGTGGCCACGTGCGCCAGTACGCGCTCACGCGCGTCATGACCGAGCTCTCCGTCCACCAGGGCGGAGAGTCGGTCTCCCAGGTGCTGCTCTGCGAGGTGTCCCTCGGAAGCTTTCGGCCGTGATCCGCTCACGCGCTCGCGCCCCCTCCTCCCAAGGCGGGAACACGGGGCACGAAGGAGCGACGCTCGGCACGCGCCTCCGGGGAGCGGTGCGCGAGGGCCTTGCGCAGCTGGGAGCGGCCGCGGTGGATCCGCGAACGGACCGTGCCGAGCTTGACGCCGAGGGTCGCGGCGATCTCCTCGTACGACAGTCCTTCGATGTCGCACAGGACGACCGCGGCGCGGAACTCGGGGGCCAGGGTGTCGAGGGCCTGCTGGACGTCCGCGTCGAAGTGCGCGTCGTTGAAGACCTGCTGGGGCGTGGGCTCCTTGCTGGGCAGCCGCTCGGCCGCGTCCTCGCCGAGGGCGTCGAAGCGGATGCGCTGCTTGCGGCGGACCATGTCGAGGAACAGGTTCGTGGTGATGCGGTGCAGCCAGCCCTCGAAGGTGCCGGGCGTGTAGGTCGACAGGGAGCGGAAGACGCGGACGAAGACCTCCTGCGTGAGGTCCTCCGCGTCGTGCTGGTTGCCGGTCAGACGGTAGGCGAGCCGGTAGACCCGGCCGCTGTGCGTGCTGACGATCTCCTCCCACGTGGGCGGAGTCCACGCCTGCCCGTCCGCGTCGGTGGTGAAGGTCGCGGTCTGGGCGAAGCCGGCGGCGTGGTGGTCAGCAGCGGTGTCGTTCACGGATGTCGGCCTGCCCGCTGATCCGAGGAAGCGCCGGAGCACTCCTCCGCGATCCACAGGCGTAGCCGCACCTCCCCTGTCAGCTCTGGTGGTGTCCAGTGGAGCCCCTACCATAGCCACCTCGCCCGTTAGGACCGGATAAGCGGTTTTACGAGAATTTGATCTGGGCTGATACGCCTCGTACTGCTGCGTCGGCACTTGCTCGGCGTCCTGATCCACTGCCTGCCCCCCGTCCCGGCCCGCGCCGCTTGCTCATCCCTTTAAACGACCGGTCCCATCTGCGGGTTCCCGGGCCCAACGGATACAGTCACGCCAGGCATTCACGGGGACAGGAGAGGGTCATCACCGGCAACCGGCAGACGAGCTGGGCGTTCGCCGACGCCTATGTCGCCGAGGACGAAGCGCTGCGCTGGGCCCGGGACCGGGCCCGCGAGGCAGGGCTGCGCTCGGTGTCGCCCGGCACGGGCGCCGCGCTGCGGTTGCTGGCCGCCTCCGTCGACGCGAAGGCCGTCGCGGAGATCGGGACCGGCTGTGGTGTCTCCGGCATGCACCTCCTGCACGGTATGCGGCCCGACGGCGTGCTGACGACCGTCGACCCGGAGCCGGAACACCAGCAGTTCGCCCGTCAGGCCTTCCGTGCCTCGGGCTTCGCCAGCAACCGGGCCCGCTTCATCCCGGGGCGCGCCCTGGACGTGCTGCCCCGCCTCGCGGACGCCGGCTACGACCTCGTCTTCTGCGACGGCGACCGCCTCGAGGTGATGGACTACCTCGCTGAATCGTTGCGGCTGCTCCGCCCCGGTGGACTGGTCGTCTTCGAGGGCGCCTTCGCGAACGGCCGGACGGTGGACTCCGGCCCGCAGCCCACCGAGGTGCTGCGGCTGCGGGAGCTGCTGCGCGCGGTGCGCGAGAGCCAGGAGCTGGTGCCGTCGCTGCTGCCGGTGGGCGACGGTCTGCTGTGCGCGGTGAAACGGTAGTCCGCGGGCACGTTAGCGGAACGGAAGCCGGGGCAGGCCAGAGTCAGCGGTGAGAAAACAGCCGCCCCGGCACCTCATGTGATGCCGGGGCAGCTGAAAGGGTATGGTCGCTTGCGCGTCAGCCGACGACCTTCTTGAGGGCGTCGCCGAGCGCGTCGGCCTCGTCCGGGGTCAGCTCGACGACGAGCCGACCGCCGCCTTCGAGCGGAACGCGCATGACGATGCCCCGCCCCTCCTTGGTCACCTCGAGCGGGCCATCACCCGTCCGCGGCTTCATGGCCGCCATGCTCGTTCCCCTTCCTGAAACCCAGCTCATCGTCAAAGCCGACGGCCCTGAGAAGGGCACACGTGCGGTTCCTTGTGGCAGGACACGCGACACCGGCATCGAACACATTGCTTCCCAGCCATTATCCCGCATCCCAGGACCCGATGACCAACATCAGTAGGCATCGCTTGGGCAACGCACGCGAGCAAAACCACTCAATTCGGCGATGAGGCTGCGATACTCCGCCGCCGTGCTCACATCCGCCGAACGGATCCGGGTGAGAATTCTTTGACGCAGGTCACACGTCCGGTCCGGTCCGTGGTCGGCGATCTCCGTCATGCTGTCCTGCAGACCCGGGACGTACCGGCCGGTACGTCCCCGAGCCGCGACACGGAGGGGATACGCCATGGCCGACACCGTGCTCTACGAGGTGAGCGACGGACTCGCGACGATCACGCTGAACCGCCCGGAGGCGATGAACGCGCTGAACGTGGCGACCAAGGTCGCCCTGCGGGAGGCGGTCGAGTCCGCGGCGGGCGATCCCGCCGTACGGGCGGTGCTGCTGACCGCCGCCGGTGACCGGGCGTTCTGCGTCGGGCAGGACCTCAAGGAGCACATCGGCCTGCTGGTGCAGGACCGGGAGACCGGCTCGGGCCAGACCATGAGCACGGTCCGGGAGCACTACAACCCGATCGTGCGGGCGCTGGCCGCGGCGGCGAAGCCGGTCGTCGCCGCCGTGAACGGGGTGGCGGCGGGGGCTGGCTTCGGTTTCGCGCTCGCCGCGGACTACCGGATCGTGGCGGACACGGCGGCGTTCAACACGTCGTTCGCGGGGGTCGCCCTGACCGCGGACTCGGGGATCTCCTGGACGCTGCCCCGGGTTGTCGGACCGGGACGGGCCACCGACCTGCTGCTTTTCCCGCGCAGCATCAGCGCGCAGGAGGCGTACGACCTCGGTATCGCCAATCGGCTGGTGCCCGCCGGTGAGCTGCGGGCGGAGGCCGAGAAGGTGGCGCGGGCGCTGGCCGAGGGGCCGACGGTGGCGTACGCGGCGCTGAAGGAGTCGGTGGCGTTCGGGCTGACGCACTCCTTGGAGGAAGCGCTGGAGAAGGAGGACGAGCTGCAGACGCGGGCCGGGTCCTCCGAGGATCACGCGATCGCCGTGCAGGCCTTCGTCAACAAGGAGAAGCCGAAGTATCTGGGCCGGTGAGGTCGCGGCCTTCGCATCGTGGGGAGCTGCGGGTGCTATGTGGTTGCTCGCGCAGTTCCCCGCGCCCCTGAAGGGGCGCTTCTCGCCACGCATGTCGCCAAGTGATCGTCGACCAGGCCGCACGCCTGCATCAGGGCGTAGGCCGTCGTCGGGCCCACGAAGCGGAGGCCTCGCTTCTTCAGGGCCTTGGACAGGGCCGTCGACTCGGGGGTGACGGGCGGGACGTCCGAGAGGGTCTTCGGGGCCGGACGGCCGGCCGGGTCCGGGGCGTGGGACCAGATCAGCTCGTCCAGCTCGCCCGGGGACCACTCGGCGAGCACGCGGGCGTTGGCGAGGGTCGCGTCGATCTTGGCTCGGTTGCGGATGATGCCGGCGTCGGCCAGGAGGCGCTCGCGGTCCTCGTCGGTGAAGGCCGCCACCGAGGCGATCTTGAAGTCGGCGAAGGCGGCGCGGAAGCCGGGGCGGCGGCGCAGGATCGTGATCCAGGACAGGCCGGACTGGAAGGCCTCCAGGCTGAGGCGCTCGAACAGCGCGTCGTCGCCGTGGACCGCGCGGCCCCACTCCTCGTCGTGGTACGCCACGTACTCCGGGGCGGACAGGGCCCAGGGACAGCGCGGCGCGCCGTCCGGGCCGGCGAGGGCGGCGCCGTCGCTCACGGCCGGTCCTCCTGCCTCGGGGCGGGCTTGTCCATGGAGACGTGGTCCTCCCCGGGCGCGTGCCCAGGGCCGTGCGCGGAGGCCGCTCGGGCGCCTGCCAGGGCCGACTCCAGGTCGGCGATGCGGGCGTCGCGTTCGGCGAGTTCGGCGCCGAGGCGGCTGAGCGCGTCGTCCACGTCCGCCATGCGGTAGCCGCGGGCGGCGAGCGGGAAGCGCAGGCCCTCCACGTCCGCGCGGTCGACCGGGCGGTCCGGCGGCAGCGGGTCCCGCAGCCGCTCGGGGGCGGCCTCGGGCAGCGGGGCGTTCTCGCCGCCGCCCACCACGGCGAGGGTCACCGCGGCGACCACGACGGCGAGCGCGACGACCAGGAACAGGAACATAACCATCGCGGGGCCCCCACGGTCGGATGGATCGGACTCCACGGACTCCTCGCAGTCCTCGGAGTCCTCCGAGTCGGATGTTGTCAGGCTCCGATCGTGCCATGCGACTCTGACAGTTAGGGTCGCAGGCGGCGGAAGACGGGGACGTACCAGGAAAGGTCACAGGGGATGCTCAGGCTGGGCAGGCGGGAATTCGGGCCGCACGAGCCGGTGATCATGGCGATCGTGAACCGGACTCCGGACTCCTTCTACGACCAGGGCGCCACCTTCCGTGACGAGCCGGCCCTCGCGCGCGTGGAGCAGGCCGTGGCCGAGGGGGCCGCGATCATCGACGTCGGCGGGGTCAAGGCCGGGCCGGGCGAAGAGGTCACGGCCGCGGAGGAGGCCCGGCGGACGGTCGGGTTCGTGGCGGAGGTGCGGCGGCGGTTCCCGGACGTGATCATCAGCGTGGACACGTGGCGGGCCGAGGTCGGCGAAGCGGTGTGCGAGGCCGGGGCGGACCTGCTGAACGACGCGTGGGGCGGGGTCGACCCGGGGCTCGCGGAGGTCGCCGCGCGCCACCAGGTGGGGCTCGTGTGCACGCACGCGGGAGGTGCGCAGCCGCGGACCCGGCCGCACCGGATCGAGTACGACGACGTCATGGCCGACGTCCTTCGGGTGACGGTCGGGCTGGCGGAGCGGGCGCTGGCGCTGGGGGTGCCGAGGGAGTCGATCATGATCGACCCGGGGCACGACTTCGGGAAGAACACGCGGCACAGCCTGGAGGCGACGCGGCGGCTGGACGAGATGGTCGCCACGGGGTGGCCGGTGCTGGTGTCCCTGTCCAACAAGGACTTCGTCGGGGAGACGCTGGACCGGCCCGTGAAGGAGCGGGTGGTCGGTACGTTGGCGACGACGGCCGTGTCCGCGTGGCTGGGGGCGCAGGTGTACCGGGTGCACGAGGTCGCGGAGACGCGGCAGGTGCTGGATATGGTCTCGGCGATCGCGGGGCATCGGGCTCCTGCCGTCGCCCGGCGGGGGTTGGCCTAGCCCGAGTACCAGGGGGCTCCGCCCCCTGGACGTCGAGGTCGGAGACGGGGTCGCGGTCCGACTCCAGCGTGGCGGTGTCCAGGACGTGCACCAGCACACTGCACCGCTCCACGTGCCGCAGGA
>NZ_JBEYZD010000095.1:0-29069 GCF_040645895.1 Streptomyces olindensis
CTGTCAACCTGCGAGTATGCAAAGGGAGTTGCTCCCTCATCACACTTTCATCACAGCAGGAACGGATGACTCCGATCGGTGTGATGGTTCCTCTTTCCGGCATTCTGGACAGATTTAATGCTGTCGCTCGTATGCCCTGCAGAGGAGACCGCGTGACCGATCGCTCCACCCTCGACCTGTCGTCCCGGGATCCCGACTGGTGGCGCCAGGCCGTCGTCTACCAGATCTATCCCCGCAGCTTCGCCGACGCCGACGGGGACGGCCTCGGTGACCTGCGCGGCATCACCCGCCGCCTCACCCACCTCGCCGCCCTCGGCGTGGACGCCCTGTGGCTGAGCCCCTTCTACCCGTCCGAGCTCGCCGACGGCGGCTACGACGTCGCCGACCCGCGCGGCGTCGACCCGCGCCTCGGCACGCTCGACGACTTCGACGCCCTGGCCGCCGAGGCGCACCGCCTCGGCCTGAAGGTCATCGTCGACATCGTGCCCAACCACTCCTCGCACCGGCACGTCTGGTTCCAGGAGGCCCTGCGCGCCGGCCCCGGCTCGGCGGCCCGCGACCGGTACGTCTTCCGGGACGGCCGCGGCGAGCACGGCGAACTCCCGCCCACCGACTGGCAGTCCGTCTTCGGCGGCAGCGCCTGGAAGCGGGTGCCCGACGGCCAGTGGTACCTGCACCTGTTCGCGCCCGAACAGCCCGACCTCAACTGGGAGAACCAGGAGGTCCGCGCCGACTACCGCACCACCCTGCGCTTCTGGTCCGACCGCGGGGTCGACGGCTTCCGCGTCGACGTCGCGCACGCCCTCGTCAAGGACCTGAGCGAACCGCTGCGCGACCTCGGCGCGCCCGAGCTGAGCCGCGAGGGGGCACTCACCTCGATGCCGCCCGGCACGCACCCCTTCTACGACCGCGACGACGTGCACGAGATCTACCGCGACTGGCGCAAGATCCTCGACGCCTACCGCCCGCCCCGCATGGCGGTCGCCGAGGCGTGGGTGCCCGGGGCGCGGCGCGCGCTGTACGCCCGTCCGGACGAACTGGGGCAGGCCTTCAACTTCGAGTACCTGGAGGCCGGCTGGGACGCGGACGAGCTGCGGCAGGTCATCACCGACTCGCTCGCCACCGCCCGGGCGGCCGGCGCCTCGGCCACCTGGGTGCTCTCCAACCACGACGTGATCCGGCACGCCTCCCGCCTGACGCTCCCACCGGACACCGACCTCAACGCCTGGCTGCTCTCCGGCGGCCGCGCCCCGGCCGTCGACGAGGCGGCCGGACTGCGCCGGGCCCGGGCCGCCACCCTGCTGATGCTGGCGCTGCCCGGCTCGGCCTACGTCTACCAGGGCGAGGAACTGGGCCTGCCCGAGGTCGCGGACCTGCCCACCGAGGTGCTCCAGGACCCGATCTGGGAGCAGACGGGCCACGTCCGCAAGGGCCGCGACGGCTGCCGGGTGCCGCTGCCGTGGACCACGACCGGACCCTCGTACGGCTTCGGGCCCGGGGGCGCCTGGCTGCCCCAGCCGCCCGGCTTCGCCGCGTACGCCGTCGAGGCGCAGGACGGCGTCGAGGGCTCGACCCTGGAGCTGTACCGCACGGCCCTGCGGTTGCGCCGCAAGCTGCTCGACGGCGAGGAGCTGACCTGGGCGACGGACGCCCCGGAGGGTGTCCTGCGGTTCGACCGCTGCGAGGGCTGGCGCTGCGTGACGAACCTGTCCGGTGCTCCGGTCCCGCTGCCGGCCGGTGAGGTGCTGCTGAGCAGCGCGCCGCTTCAGGACGGTCTGCTCGGGCCGGACACGACGGTGTGGCTGGGGAGGTAGCGGCCCGCCGGAGGTGAGGGGCCGGTGTCGTCCGGGTGCGGGGCGTCGTGGCTGGTCGCGCGGTTCCCCGCGCCCCTTCCGGGGCGCGGGGCCACTCGCGTGGGTCAGCAGCGGGTGCCGTCCGCCCGGGCGCCCGCGAGGATCGTCGGCGGAGCGTCTTCGACCAGGCCGTATCCGGACAGGGAGCCTCGCCCGCGATGAACAGGTCCAGCAGGTCAGCAGTCGTGGCGGGGGCCGTCGTCGCGGGGGTGCTCATGGGTGCGGGGGCGCCCGCGCAGGCCCGGGAGGGCGCCCTGTGGGGCGCCGCGACCATCGCGCCCGGCCGGGAGGGCGTCGTCGAGGTCGTGGGCGTCCCGGAGGCGGGACCCGGAGCCACCCTGACGCTGACCGCGCCCCGGGGCACCCGGGTGACGGGCACGCCGCTCGACCTGGCCGGCCACCGGGGCCGGGTCGCCGCCGACGGACGCAGCGGGACGTACACCGTCACCGCCGACGCCGCCGGGCAGCCCGGCACGTTCCCCTTCGTCTTGGCGGTGCCCGCGGACGCCGTGCCCGGTACCCGGCTGCGCGACTGCGACCTGCGGGTCACCGACGCGCGGGGCGTGCGGCGGGCCGCCGGCCGGTGTGCGGTGACCGTGGGCCTGGCCGCGCCGACACTGCTCCGCCCGCTGTCCGGGGTGCCGCTGGAGACCCGGCCGGAGATCGCCGGCACGGCGCATCCGGGCGCCCGGGTCACCGTCCGGGACAAGGACGAGGTCGAGGCCTGCGCGACCACCGCCGCCCCCGACGGCACCTGGACGTGCACCCCGGGCCCGGCCCTGCCGCCCGGCGCCAACCGGCTCCAGGCGGTCGCCACCCTCAACGGGGTGAGCGCCATGAGCGAGCAGATCGACATCTCCGTGGCCGGCGGGGCCGCCGCGGGTCAGTAGCGCAGCGCCCGGGCCACCTCCGCCCGGACCTCCCCGGACAGGTCGTGCGTGCCGCGCGCGGTGACCGTGCCCGACTCGCCGGCCGGGACGTCGTTCACGGTGACGACGGCGGTGTCGAGCAGCCCGCCGCCGGGGTCGGTGAAGTCGACCTGGACCGCGAAGGAGCGGGCCGCGTCACCGGTGTTGGCGACGGTGACCTCGACCCGGGCCCGCCCGTCGGAGCCGACCGCGACGGAGCCGAGCCGCACGTCGTCCTTCACGTCGATGCCGTCCTTGATGTCGTCGAGCCGGCGCCCGGCCTCCGCCGTCGCCGACTCCACCGCCTCGGAGGCCCGCGAGGCGAGCGACTCGACCGCCGACTCCGCCCTGCGGGTCGTCTCCGCCGGGCTGTCGCCGCCGCAGCCCGCGACCACGGCGGCCAGGGCGAACGCCACCACCGCCCCTGCCGTCGCCCGGCGCGTGCGGTGGCGGGCAGCCATGTCGCCTCCCGGGGAAGCCGCGGGCCCCTACGGCACCACGTGTGCCCGAGGCCGCATCACGTGTGCCCGAGGCCGCCGCCGCCGAAGGACCCGCTGGATCCGGGCAGCCAGCGCCGCGGTTTCTGGTCCTTGCCGGTCCTGGTGCTCGCGTGGTGCAGCTCGTGGGGCAGCAGCCGCTCGCCGTCGCGCGTCACGACCGGCATCTCGTCCGGCTCCCGCATCTCCCGCATCTCGCGGACCGGACCGGTCTCCGGGAGGTGCGGCTGCTCGGCGGGGTCGGGGTGGTGGGTGTCCTTGTCCATGACGCGCATCCCGACGCGCACGGCCCAGATCAGCGCGCAGGCCACGATCAGCCCGCCGATGAAGGCGATGGTCACGGCGACCGCGTGATCTGACGACGCCGCCAGCACTTCGTACGTTGCCGTAGTCATGCTCCGATTATCGCCGACGGATTGCCATAAAGCGCCCGGAATATCCGACGGAGAGGGCCGGGCAACCTGTGCGGCGCCGGTGACGACCGGATGGTGAGACCCCTTCCCCCACACCAGGGAGATCACCATGCGCAGACATCTCGCGCGGTTGCTCACCGTGCTCGCCGTGCTGGCGGCCGTGTTCGCCACGCCCGGCATGGCCTCCGGCCGGGCCCAGGCCGCCGACGACTGGAACCCGCCCGCGCACCTCGCCCAGCCCCTGAACGAGGTGTGGAACCACGTCGAGTCGACCTACGGGAACCTCTACGGCTTCCGCAACTACGGCTGGGACCAGGTCATGGCCAACCGGGGCAGCGTCAACTACTGCGTCCGCTGGGAGTCCGACGCCCCGGTCAGCGCCGCCCTGCGCGACCGGATCCACGCGGCGGTGAAGAAGCAGTTCGGCAAGTGGATGTCCGCGATGGTGGAGAACGGCACGGGGCACAACGCCTGGCCGTACACCACCGTCCCCGTCAACATCGTCGGCTGGGCCGTGAAGAACCGCTCCACCCTGCAGTGGACCGACAACTCCGTCGACATCTACACCGGCATCCTCGACGGCGGCGGCGCCCCGCAGTGCGCCCCGGACTGCGGGCGCTTCTTCCACCAGGACGGCGACTACTCGAAGTGCCCGGGCGGCGCCGCCCGCCACTACGACCAGTCGCTTTGGCTCACCAAGGGCTTCCAGGGCGGCGCGGGCGGTGACTGGGGCCAGCGCATGGGCCAGGAGTACTTCACCGGCGCGCTGAACCAGGAGAACATCCACATCTACCTGCACGAGGTCGGCCACACCTTCGGCCTCGACGACTTCTACGACTGGACGCCCACCGGCCAGTGCTGCTTCCTGATGAAGGCGGGCAGCGCCACGCAGATCACCGAGTTCGACACATGGATGCTGCGTGACTTCTGGCGCCATCTGAAGGGCCGCTACGGCCTCTGACCGGCACCGGGCGGCGCGGACGGCCCCGGCCACCGCGCCGCCCGGCGGGGTACCGTGGAGGAACCGCGGGTATGTCGCATCCGGTGGCCGAACCGGTCTCGCCCCCGGCGCTCGACGAACGCTCCCGCTCCGCACACCGGGCTCGCGGCTCCGCCACCTCCTGGCCACGCACCCCGTCCGCAGCAGGAGCCCCCGATGACGTCCGCCTCCACACCCCCGCCGCCCCTCCCCGCACCGTCCGAGGTCCGGCTCCGGCTCGCGGCCCAGCCGCGCCAGGGCCGCACGGCACGCCGGATCGACGGGGCATGGTGGCCCCGCTCCTACGACCTCGCCGCGGAACTGCCCGGGCTGCTCGGCGTGCTGCCGCGGGCCTGGGGCCGGATCAGCAGCGTCCTGGTCAACGGCGACGCCTGGCCGGCCTGCCCGGAGCGGATGCTCGTCGCCGGGCAGCCCGTCCACGTGGGCCGGAAGGACTCGCCGACCGCCCCGCACACCGTCTGCCTGCTCGCCCCCGGCCGCGGCCGCTGGGACCTGCTGGTGGTACCGCCCGGCACGGCGGAGGCGGAGGCCGGCCGCCTCATGGCCCGGGCCGTCGAGCAGGGCGCCTGACTACTCCGCGATCAGCACCAGCGCGAGTGCGACCAGCGCCGGGACGGTCTGGACGAAGAGGATCTTCCGGCTGGCGGTCGCGGCGCCGTACACCCCCGCGACCGCCACGCACACCAGGAAGAACACCGAGACCTGGAAGCCCACCGGGTCGGACGCCACCGCGCCCCACACCAGTCCGGCGGCGAGGAAGCCGTTGTAGAGGCCCTGGTTGGCGGCCAGGGCCTTGGTGTCGGCGGCGAACTCGGCGGTGGTGCCGAAGGCGGCGCGGGCCCGGGGCGTGGTCCACAGGAACATCTCCAGCACCAGGATGTAGGCGTGGAGCGCGGCGAGGGCCAGCACCGCGACGGTGGCGAGAGTCGACATGCGCGCATCATCGCAGCCCCGCCCCGCCGTCCTCGTTCGGGCCGTTCTCGTTCGGGCCGTCCCGGGAGGCGGTCCGGGGTCCCGGATGGGAGATTGCGGGCAGTGGAAGGCCGGGCACGGGCCGTCGCGTCCCCGCGTGTGCCGCTCGGGAGCCCGGCCCGGCCTTCCGCCCGCCGGCGCGGTGGGTCAGTGGCCGATCCGGAACGTCGCGTCCGCGCGGTCGGTGGCGGTGGCGACGGGGTCGATGCGCAGGGCGTAGCCGGAGTGGCGGAGATAGCGCGTCGGGTGGTTGTGCGAGCGGAACGACGTCCACGTGGAGTCGGCCAGCCCGGCGACCTTGTGGAAGGTGGCGTCCTGGGCGAACGTCGACGTCCCGTCGTGGGCGTCCAGCCGCAGGGCGTAGCTGTAGTGCCGCAGGTAGCGGTCCGGGTAGTTGACCGACTGGAAGGACACCCCGGAGGCGTCGGCCAGGCCGGGGACGAGTTTCCACTGCGAGTCGGCGTACGGGTCGAGGGGGTAGGGGTCGATCCGGCCCGCGAAACCGGCGTGGCGGACGTAGCGGTCGGGGTGGTTGTACGACTTCAGCCGGTTCCAGGCCGGGGCTCCCCAGTGCGCGAGGAGGTTGTCGTACTGCGTGCCCGTGAGCGGGGCGATGCTGCCGTGCTTGGAGTTCAGCGGCTGCGTGTAGCGGCGCTGGTCGACCGGCGTCCAGGTGCCGGCGGCCAGGTCGGTGCTCTGCCAGGCGTAGAAGACGCCGTTCGGCGTGTACGTGTCGCCCCAGAGGTACCAGGTGCCGGTGGACTGCGACCGCACGAGGATCGGCGCCTCGGTGCCGCCGTGGGCCACCGGCGTGCTGAAGACCTGCCAGCTGCCCGGGGCGAGGGTGGTGGAGCGGGCGCCGACCAGGGTCTGCTTGGAGCTGTCCTTGAAGTACATGTAGTGCGTGCCGCCGACGCCGAGGGCGAAGCTGCCGTCGATGACGTCGTAGCCCGGGTCGAAGAAGACCTGGGGCGCTGAGACCGTGCGGAAGTCGGTCGTGTAGTTGACCATCAGCACGTTGTGGCCGCTGGAGTTCACGGACGAGTAGACGATCCCGTACTGCCCGCGCGAGGCGTCCCAGAAGGCCTCCGGGGCCCAGCTGTGGGTGGCCATGTCGTGCAGCCTCAGCAGCCGGTAGCCGGTGAGGGAGCGCAGGTCGGCGGAGTCCCAGACGTGGATGTACTGGCTGTTGCGGTTCCAGTCGGTGCCCTTGAGGTCGGTGGCCAGCACGGCGAAGGTGCCGTCCTGCTTGCGCAGGATGAACGGGTCGCGCAGGCCGCCCGCGCCCTGGGTGGGGGTGACCACCGGGTTGTTCTGGTTGAGCGGCGTCCACTCCAGGCCGTCGAGGCTGACGGCGAGGTGCAGGCCGTAGGCGGTGCCGGCGCCGAGGTTGGTCGACTCGGTGAAGTAGCCCATCACGTACGCCGGTCCGGTCGCCGCTCCGGCCGCGCCGGCGCCCAGGGCCAGATCGGTGGTGAGTGCGAGCGGCAGGGTCGCGGCCATGCCGAGGACGTGGCGGCGGGAGGGTCTGCGGGGGGAGGTCATGGCGGCTCGGCCTTCCGTCGGGGGGTACGGAGCGAAGCGGTGCGGGGGCAGGGCGTGTGGAATCGCCGTTTGAAATCCTCGTTCGAAATATCGAACAAGGTTCGGCAATTCGGCCAGACCGTAGGGCCGTCGACCGCACGGCGTCAATGACCCGGACAGCCCGAACTCCCGGTCGCCGAAGGCTCCATGGCGCTGGGCACCATGGCTCGGGGCCCTATGGCGCGAGGGCCTTGCGCAGGGTGTGCAACCCGGGGCGGCCACGCGGAACCACTCGCCACGGACGCGCTGTACCGCGAGCTGGTGGAGGCCCTGCGCATCGCCGCGGACCCGCAGTCGGTGTGACGGGGCCGGGCTGCGGGTGCTGGGTAAGTGAGCGCCGGGACGGGGGTGAAGTCGGCCGCATCCGGCGGCCGTTGACAGCGATCCGGCCGACGCGCGGCCGGTTTTCGATCACCCCCTGGGGGGATGTGGGGCCCGCCCGCTCCGCACGACGATGATCCCCGACCTGTTCGAACAAGAAGTACGCGCATTCCCACGTACTCGAACACCACGGAAGGGGAAGGCCGTTGCGCATCGCCCGGCTCCTCGGAACCGTCCTGGGCACCACGCTGCTGACGACCACCGCCTTACTGACCGCGCCCGCCCAGGCCGCACCGCCCGTCACACCCTCAGACCGCACCTCGCTGGACGGGGCCGCGCTGCAGGAGTCGCTGGACGCCGCGCACGAGGCGGGCATGTACGGCGTCTTCTCCGCCGTGCGGGACGGCCGCGAGCGGTGGAGGGGCGCCTCCGGGCTGGCCGACGTGGCCACCGGACGCCCCGTCGCACCGGGCATGCGGCAGCGGGTCGGCAGCATCAGCAAGACCTTCACCGCCGTCGCCGTGCTCCAGCAGGTGGAGCGCGGCCGGATCCGGCTCGACGCGCCCGTCGCCGACTACCTCCCCGACCTGATACCCGGCGAGCGCGGCCGGGAGATCACCGTCCGGATGCTGCTCAACCACACCAGCGGGATCGGCGACCACGTGATACCCGCCTTCCCCTCCCTCCTGCAGAACTCGCCGGCCAGCCTCGACGAGGAGCGCTTCCGCTCCGTCCCGGCCGGGGAACTGGTCCGGCTGGGCCTCGACGCGCCCGCCACCGGCCGCCCGGGCGAGGTGCCGGGGACGTACTCCAACACCAACTACGTCATCGCCGGACTGCTGTTGGAGAAGGTCACCGGCCAGGACGCCGACGCGTACGTCACCCGCCACGTCATCGACCGGGCCGGGCTGCGCCACACGTACCTGCCGCGCACGCCGTACATCAAGGGCCCGCACCCGCGCATGTACGAGGCGCTGTACGGCCTGATCGACCCGCCCCGCGACTACAGCGTCTACGACATGTCCTGGATCCGCTCGGCGGGCGCGGTCGTGTCCACCATGGACGACCTGAACCGCTTCTACCGCGCCCTGCTCGACGGGAAGCTGGTCGGCGAGGCCGCCCTCGGCGAGATGATGCGCACGGTCCGCGTGAGCGGCATGGAGTACGGCCTCGGCATCTACACGGTGGAACTGCCCGGCTGCGGCCGCTTCTGGGGCCACAGCGGAGCGGTGTTCGGCGCCGGCACGTTCGCCCTGACCAGCGAGGACGGCGAGCGTCAGGTCGCCTTCGCGCAGAACCTGATGAAGTACGAGAGCCTCGACGAGAACGGCCGCCCGCTGCCGCACCCGATCGACGACGCCCTGACCCGGCACGTCGTCCGCGCCCTCTGCCCGGACACCGGCACGGCCGCTCCCGCGACGCGGGACGCCCGGAGCGCGCTGTCCGAACTGCTGCCCGGAACCGACCATTCTCAGTTGACCAGCAGCCTCAAGTTTGATCAGGTGTCTCATTAGTCTTGTTCGATTCTGATCGAGCGATGTCTGGCTCCCAGGGGGGGAGCTTGTGACGAGTTGGGGAGTTTCCTTGATGCATCACGATTCCGTTGTGCTGCGCCGCGCCCCGTTCCGGCGCGGCGCGGCCGCGCTGGCCTTCGTGGCCCTGACGGCCGGCACGGCCCTGGCGGGCGCGCCGGCCGCCACGGCCGCCGGCAGCGAGGTGCTCGCCGGGAAGACCTGCACGCCGACGGCGGGCTTCTCCGGGTGCCGGCTCTTCGATCCGACCGGCGCCCGCGAGGAGTTCCAGGTCCCGGCCGGCGTCACGACGCTGGACGTGCGGGCCTGGGGCCAGGGCGGCGAGAGCAATCCCCACGCCAACGGCGGCGCGGGCGGCTACACCGCGGGCGCGCTCAGCGTCACGCCCGGGGAGCGGCTGTCGGTCGCGGTCGGTGTGCAGGGCTTCGGTGACGCGCTCGGCGGCAAGGGCGGCGGCAAGAACGCCGCCGTCGGCGGCAACAGCAGCGGCGTCCGCACGAGCAACGGCACGCCGCTGCTCATCGCCGCCGGTGGCGGCGGCGGTGGGTACGGCTACGGCGAGACCGGCCAGGGCGGCCCCGGCGGCGGTGAGCGCGGCCAGGACGACACCGAGTCCGAGCGCGGCGGCAAGGGCGCGGCCGGTGACGCCGGCGGCGCGGGCGGCGGCAACGGCTCCTCGGGCGCCGACGCGTCCGGCGGCGGCAAGGGCGGTACGGGCGGCTCCGGTTCCGGCGGCGAAGGCGGGGGCGGCGGCGCCGGCTACGCGGGCGGCGGCGGTGGCGGCGGCGCGGACGAGGAGCGCGGTACGGTCGGCAGCGGCGGGGGCGGCAGCAGCTACGTCGACCCGGACCGGGTGACCGGCGCCCGTCTGCTCAGCGGCAACCGCACGGTGCCCGCCGCGAAGGACGACCCGTTCTGGCAGAGCTCCGGCGAGCCGGTGCGCGGCGGGATCGGCGAGGGCGGCGTCAACACCGACCGCTCCGGACACGGCCGTGTCGTCTTCCAGTGGAAGACCCCCGCGATCGCGGAGCTGGTCCAGGTCTCCGGCGCCGGCCAGACCACGCAGCCGGGCGGCGGCGCCGACCCGGTGGCCGTGGTGGCGCGGGACAAGGCGGGCAACCCGGTGGAGAACGCCTCCGTCACCTTCACCATCGAGGACCCGGACAAGCTGGGCGCCTACTTCTACCTCAAGGGCGGTGCCGACACCACGAAGCTGGCCGTGCCGACCGACGCGCGCGGCCGTGCCCAGTCCCCGCTGATCGAGTCGGGCGGCAGCTCCCGTGAGGGCGAGTTCGCGATCCGCGCGGAGGTCGACGGTGTGTCGACGGTCTTCACCGTGACGGTGAAGAAGTCGGCCTACGTCGTGTCCGTGGCGGGCGGTGACGACCAGCGGGCCGAACAGGGCGAGGACTTCGCCGAGGCCCTGACGGCCAAGGTGGTCAAGTCCGGCGCCGCGGCACCGGCCGGCACGGAGGTCGAGTTCCGCGTCGAGGACGACAGCGAGGACGCGCCCCGCTTCGAGGGCGGCGAGCAGGTCGTCCGCGTGAAGACCGACGAGCAGGGCGAGGCCACGGCCCCGGCCCTGACCGCCGGCGAGGGCACGGGCACCTACACCGTCGCCGCGTCGGTCGGCGACGCCACGGCCCAGTTCGCCGTCGAGGTCGTCGCCGGTGACGGCTCCGGCGACCCGAGCCCGGACCCCTCCGGCTCCCCGAGCCCCTCGGTGACCCCGAGCCCCTCGCCCAGCAGCAGCGCGGACACCTCCGGCACGACCGGCGGCACCGGCGGCTCCAGCACGGGCGGCACGTCGACGAACCTCGACTCCGGCAGCCTCGCCTCCACGGGCGCCGGCGGCATCGGCCTGCTGCTCGCGGCGGCGGCGGGTCTGGCCGCGGTGGGCTTCGCGGCCTTCCGGTTCGGGCCGCGCCTGCGGCTCCGCTCCCGCGACAACGGCTGATGCCCGGCCGGCGCGACCGCGCCTGACGTAGCGTCAGTTCACTGCCCGCACCCGGTTCGCCGGGTGCGGGCAGTCGGCGTTCCGGGTGGCTGATTCCCGCCTCTCGGGTTCATGTTCATGAATTGAAATCATGTACCGGTCTATTGACGCGTCCACGGCAGGCTCTTACGTTGCGGCCAGAAAGCGCTTGCCCCCCCGTTCGGCACCCCACCTATCGGAGACGAACGATGAGACGAACGATGCAACTGAGACCAGTGATCGCGTCCGTCGGCCTGCTGGCCGCCACCCTCGTCGCGGTGTCCGGCCCGCCGGCCCAGGCGGCGACCACCCGGTACGAGGCCGAGACCTCGCCGGCGGTCTGCACGGGCACCATCGACTCGGACTGGGCCGGCTTCTCCGGCAGCGGCTTCTGCAACGGCGACAACGGCACCGGCGGCTACGCCCAGTTCACGGTGAACGCGGCCGCGGCCGGCACGGCGACGCTGCACATCCGCTTCGCCAACGGCACGACCACCGCACGGCCCGCGAACATCATCGTGAACGGCACGACGGCCGGCACGGCCTCCTTCGAGGGCACCGGCGCGTGGAGCACCTGGGCCACCAAGACGCTCACCGTGCCGGTGCGGGCGGGCGCCAACACCGTCCGGCTCGGCCCGACCACCTCCGCCGGCCTGCCCAACGTCGACTACCTCGACGTCGAGACGGCCGGCAGCGAACCGCAGCCCACCGGCCCGGTCCTGTACGTCGCGCCGAACGGCACCGACGGCGCCGCCGGCACCCAGTCCGCCCCGACGACCCTCACCTCGGCGATCGGCCGCGTCGCCGCCGGCGGCACCATCTACCTGCGCGGCGGGACCTACCGCCACACGCAGACCGTCACCATCCCGGCGGGCAGGAACGGCACGGCGGGCGACCGCACGGAACTGTTCGCCTACCCGGGCGAGACCCCCGTCCTCGACTTCTCCGCCCAGAGCGAGGACCCGGCCAACCGGGGCCTCGCCGTCAACGCCTCGTACTGGCACGTCAAGGGCGTCGTCGTCCAACGGGCCGGTGACAACGGCATCTTCCTCAGCGGCAGCAACAACGTCATCGAGCGCACGGTGACCCGCTTCAACCGCGACTCCGGACTCCAGCTCTCGCGCGCGCTCTCCAGCACGCCGAAGGACCAGTGGCCGTCGCACAACCTCATCCTGAGCGCCGAGTCGCACGACAACGCCGACTCCGACGGCGAGGACGCCGACGGCTTCGCCCCGAAGCTCACCGTCGGCCCCGGCAACGTCTTCCGCTACACCGTCGCCCACCACAACATCGACGACGGCTACGACCTGTACACCAAGTCGGACACCGGCCCCATCGGCGCGGTGACCATCGAGGACTCCCTCGCCTTCGGCAACGGCACCCTCAGCGACGGCTCCCAGGCCGGCAACGGCGACCGCAACGGCTACAAGCTCGGCGGCGAGGACATCGCCGTCCCCCACGTCGTGCGGCGCAACATCGCCTACGGCAACGGCAAGCACGGCTTCACCTACAACCGCAACACCGGCACGATGCAGATCTCGGACAACGTCGGCGTCGGCAACGAGCAGCGCAACTTCAACTTCGACTCCGGCAGCAAGTCGGTGTTCCGCACCAACACCTCGTGCGACAGCGGCTCCAACGACCGGATCATCGGCGACGCCGACAGCTCGAACCAGTTCTGGTCCGGCACGAACGGCTCCCGCTGCTCCTCCTACGCCGGTGCCCTGCGCTGGTCCTTCGCCCCGGACGGGCGGCTCGTGGTGACGTTCGGCGGCGCCCAGTAGTCTGGACGCATGGCTCTGGCATGCAACGCCCTGCCGCACTGCTTCCTCTGACGCGGCGGTGAGGACGGCGACGTGGACCGCTCACGTCGCCGTCCTCGGCGTGTCCGCCACCGGCCGCCGCCGATACCCCGCCGAGGGTGTCGCGGCCGGACGCGGGCGCCGACGACTCACCGTCCACCGCCCGCGCGGCCCCGCGACCCGTCGCGCCGTGCCGCGCTCCGAGGAGCACCCATGCCACCCCTGCCCACGGGCACCGGCCGGCGCCGCCCGTCCGACCGGCTGCTGACGATCCTGACCTGCCCCCTGTGCCGAGCCGGACTCGAACGCGCCGACGGCGCCCTGCGCTGCCCCGGCCGGCACACCTTCGACCTCGCCCGCCACGGCTACGTCAGTCTGCTGACCGGCCGGTCGCGGGCCACGAGCGCCGACTCCGCCGACATGGTCCGGTGCCGCGCCGCCTTCCTCGGCGCCGGGCACTACGACCCGCTCGCCCGCACCCTCGCGGACCTCGCCACCGAACTGGCCCCGCCCGACGCCACCGTCCTCGACGCCGGCGCGGGCACCGGCCACTACCTGTCCGCCGTCCTGGACGCCCTCCCCGGGGCCCTGGGCATCGGTCTGGACACCTCCGCCGCCGCCCTGCGCGCCACGGCCCGTGCCCATGCCCGCGCGGAGGCCGCCGGCTGGGACGTCTGGCGGCCGTGGCCCGTCCGCACCGGCAGCGCCCACCTCCTGCTCAATGTGTTCGCGCCCCGCAACGGCCCGGAGTTCCACCGGGTCCTGCGCCCGGACGGCGCCCTGCTCGTCGTCACGCCCACCGGCCGGCACCTGCGCGAACTGCACGAGCCGCTCGGGCTGCTGGCGGTCGACGCCAGGAAGGAGGAACGCCTGCGCCGGACCCTGTCGGCGGCCTTCCGGCCCGGCCGCGCGGAGCCGCTGGAGTACGTCATGACCCTCACGCCCGAGGACGTCACCAGCCTCGTGGCCATGACCCCCACCGCCCACCACCTCGGCCCGGAGGAACTGCGGCACCGGGTCTCCGGGTTGGGGGCACCGGTGCGGGTGACCGCCTCGTTCCTGGTGTCGGTGCACCGGCCCCGCCGGTCCGGTCAGTAACCCCTGCGGGCGATGTGCTCCTGCTGCGCCGCCGTGAGCGTACGGACCATGAGGGCGGCGGCCACCGCCGCGGCGACGAGCACCAGGTCGGCGGCGAGCAGGGGCAGCACGCCGGAGTAGGCGCGGGCGATGACCTCGTCGTTCGAGTCGGCGTAGACGAGCCCCACCCCGCCGGTCAGGCCGGCCAGCCACAGGCCCCACCACCAGTTCACGACGAGGGGCAGCCGCCGGTCGGGGAAGACCGACCGGTGGACGTCCGCGACCATGCCCCGGGGTATCCACAGGTTCACGACGGGCACGATCCAGCCCAGGAAGAGCCAGTGGTACCCGTAGCGCGGTTCCGTGCCCGACAGGGCCCGGGCGTTGTCCCGCACGCGGTCCAGCCAGAGCAGGAACGCGATCGCGCAGGCGGCCGTGACGGCGCTGCCCAGGGACGCGACCAGGTGGTAGGAGTCCTCCAGGGCGGTCAGGGGGCGGTGCACGCCGCCGCCCTGGTCCGGCGGGCCGGACGCCGGCTGCCCGGCCAGGGCGAGCCGGACGTGCCAGACCGCCCGGGCCGCCCAGGCGACCGAGGCGAGCCCGAGCCCCACGACGGCACAGTGGGCCGCGCCGCGGGTCGGGCGCAGGGCGGGAGCGGGGGCGGCGAGGGGGGTTTCCTGATCGGTCACCCGCTCATCCTGTCGTACTCATGTCCGAGGCCGTGCCCGCCCCGTCCCACCGCACCTCCAGGACGTGGTCGACCGCGTCCCGGTTCAGGGGGCCGAAGACGTGCGGGAACAGGGTGTCGCCGCCGACGCCGGGCGGCGGGGCGGGGGCCGCCGCCTCCCACTCCACGCGCGCGGTGAGGCGCGTCTCGTCGAGGGCGAGGACCAGCAGCGGCCTGGGCGCGTCCCGGTAGAAGGCGTTGACGACGGCCAGCGTGGTCGCCTCGTCGGGGGAGCAGTGCACGAAGCCCTCCTCGGCGAGGGAGGCGGGGGCGTAGGGCCGGTCGGGGGCGGCGTTCCAGTCGGTGTGCGGTACGACGTGATAGATCATGGCCCCCGTTATAGACCCCGGCCCCGAGCCCGTCATCGACCTCCTCACAGGCCGAGCGCGGCGACGGTCCGCCGGGTCGCCTCGGCGATCACGGCGTCCGAGGGCTCGGCGTCGCGGCCGGGGCGGTCGGTCATCACGGCCAGGACGAGGGGTGCGGCGCGGGGCGGGTGGACGACCGCGATGTCGTTGGCCCGGCCGTAGTCGCCCGTGCCGGTCTTGTCGGCCACCTTCCAGTCCCGGGGGAGGCCGGCCCGGATGCGGCGGGCGCCGACGGTGGTCGCGTTGCGGGAGAGCCAGTCCATGAGCAGCGCGCGGTCGCGGGCGGGCAGGGCGGTGCCCAGCAGGAGCCGGTGGAAGTCGGCGGCGATGGCCCGCGGGGTGGTGGTGTCGCTGGGGTCGCCCGGCGGGACGTCGTGCAGTTCGGGCTCGTAGTGGTCCATGCGGCTGACCTCGTCGCCGAGTCGGCGCAGGTAGGCGGTGAGTGCCGCGGGGCCGCCGATGTCGCGCATCAGCAGGTTGCCGGCCGCGCCGTCGCTGAAGCGGACCGCCGCGTCGCAGAGTTGGCGCAGGGTCATGCCGGTCGCGAGGTGCCTGCCGGTGATCGGGGTGGTGGAGCGCAGGTCGGCCCGGGTGTAGGTGACGCGCCGGTCCAGGTCGTGCGGGGAGCGGTGGTGCAGGACCGCCGCGGCGGCCAGGGCCTTGAAGGTCGAGCAGAACGCGAAGCGCTCGTCGGCGCGATGCACGACCGTGGCGCCGGTGTCGGTCGCGAGGGCGTGGACGCCGATCCGGGCGCCGTGGGCGCGCTCCAGGTCCGCCAGCCGGGGGCGGTGCACCGGCGGGCGGCTCGGCGCCGGGGCGGACCGGGTGGCCGGGGCGGACCGGCCCGCGCGGCCGGCGGGCGGGTCGTCCGTGCCGCAGCCGGCGAGGGGGAGCAGGGCCGCGGCGGCCAGGAAGGCGCGGCGGGTGGAGGCGGACCGGTCGGCGGACATGCGGGATGCTCCTTTCACTGCGGTTGTCACTGCGGTGTCACTGTGGTTGTCGTTGCGGTTGCCACTGCGGTCTCCCTCGCCGTCACTCGGGGTCGCCGGGCACGGCGGCCAGCAGGCCCCGGACGACCGGCCCGGCGGAGCCGCCGCCGGTGACGCCCTCCTCGACGACGCAGGCGACGGCGACATTGCCGCGGTGGGCGACCAGCCAGCCGTTGTTGTCCTGGTCGTCGGACACCTCGGCGGTGCCGGTCTTGGCGCCGATCTCGCCGGGCAGATCGGCGAGGATCTTCGCCGTGCCGTCGGTGACGGTGGCCCGCAGCATCTCGCGCAGCCGCGTGACGACGTCCTTCGGCAGCGGCGTCGTGTCGGTCGTGTCCTCGGTGCCGTCGGTGAGCGAGGGCTGGTGGAAGGTGCCGGAGACGGCCGTCGCGGTGACGGACGCCATGATCAGCGGGTTGGCCTGCACCCGCCCCTGCCCGATCATCGAGGCGGCCTTCTCCGTCTCGTCCTTCGGCACCGGCACCGAACCGTCGTACGAGGGAGCCCCGATGTGCCACTCCTGGCCGACGCCGAAGTAGGTGCGGGCCACGTCGCCCAGCTCCCCGTCGTCGAGCCGGTCGCGCAGGCTGATGAAGGCGGTGTTGCAGGACTCGGTGAAGTCCTTGCGGAAGGTGGCGCCCGGATGCTCGGACAGCTCCACGTTCTGGAACCGCTTGCCCACCGTGAGGTACTTGGGGCAGTCCACCACGTCGTCCGGTGCGACGGCGTCCTTGAGCAGCAGGGCGCTGCTGGTGACGACCTTCCAGGTGGAGCCGGGCGCGTAGGTGCCGGAGAGGGCGCGGTTGAAGCCGGACGACGGGGAGTTGGCGACGGCCAGGATCTCGCCGTCGCTGATGCGCAGGGCGACGAGCGCGGCGTTCTTGCCGTCGGCGTGGGCGGCGAGGGCCTTCTCGGCGGCGGACTGCCAGTCGGAGTCGAGGGTCGTGCGGACGGGGCCGTCGTCCCGGACGGTCCGCGCGCCGAAGGTGGCCTCCGTGCGCTCCACCTTCCCGGTGGCCCGGTCGACCAGGCGGATCGCGCCGCGCGCGCCCGAGCCGGTGCCGTCGCTTCCGCCGAGCCGGGTCATGAGGGGCGCGAGGGACGGGTAGGCCTCGCCGGTCATGGTCGTCCCCTGCCGGTCGGTGACCTCGGGGGGCCTGGTCTCCTCCCGTTCCAGGCGGAACTTCTCGGTGTCGCTCAGGCGCGGGTGGACGAGGGACAGCGTCCAGTCCACCTTCCAGGTGCCGTCGCCCTGCTCGCGCAGCGGCAGTTCGGACTTGTACGTCCAGGTGCCGAGGCCGGTGACGGGCATCCTGGCGGTGAACGGGACGGTGACCGCGCCGTTCTCGGCCTCGGCCGGGGACCCGGCCGTGAGCTCGGGCCCGTCGATGTCGAGTCCGGCGGTGAAGCTGTCCAGCACGCGCTCGGCCGTACCGGGGCTGGTGGTACGGCCCGCCGCGCTCGGCATGCGGCCGGCGGCCCAGTCGGCGAGGAACGCGCGGGCCTGCTTCCCCGCCGCCGGGTCGGGCCCGGTGTCCCGCGCGAACGGCCCGAGCCCGGCCGCGTACGCCCCGCCCGCGATGGCGGCCAGCACCACCGCGCCGGCGACGGCGGCCCGCAGGGTCCTGCGGCGCGGTCCCGGTTGTGGTGTGCCGGTGGTGACGCCCGTGTGGTCGGCATGAGTGTCCATGCGCCGAGGACAGCAGCGGCTCGGCATCCTGTCCAAGACCGGTATCGATGTCGGATCAATATCCAGTCGATATGATCGCTGCTCGTGGACCTGGTACGGCACCTGGAGTGCTTCGTGGCTGTTGCAGAAGAGTCACACTTCGGCCGTGCCGCGGCTCGCCTGGGCATGGCCCAGCCGCCCCTCTCGCAGCGCATCCAGCGCCTGGAGAAGCACCTGGGCGTCCGCCTCTTCGAGCGCACGAGCCGTCAGGTCACCATCACCGAGGCCGGGGCGCTGCTGCTGGCCGAGGCCCGCGAGGTGCTGGCCCGCTCCGAGGCGCTGATGGCCACCGCGCGCCGCATCCGCGACGGCGAGACCGGCCTGCTGCGGGCCGCGCTGCCCCCGGACCTCTCCGGCGCGACGGTCGCCGCGCTGCTGGCGGGCTTCACCGAGAGCGCCGCCGGCCCGGAACTGGAACTGCACGAGCTGTCCACCGCCCAGCAACTGGCCGCCTTCGCCGCGCACGAGCTGGACGTCGGGCTGATCCACCACCCCTGCGACGTCTCCGGCCTGGAGCTCGGCCCGGTGCTGCGCCGCGAACTCGGCGTGCTGCTGCCGGGCGACGCGGCGGCGGCCGGGCTGGAGGAGGTCCCGCTCGCCTCCCTCACCGGGCATGACCTGATCCTCTTCCCCCGGCCCGCCGCCCCCGCCGTCTACGACGACCTGCTCACCACCTGCGCCCGCAACGGCTACACCCCGACCGCCGTACGCCACGCCCAGGGCGCCAGCTTCGTCCGCGGACTGGTGCTGTCGGCAGGGGCCGTGGCCTTCGGCCCGCGTGACGCGCACGGCGACGGGGCGGGGGACCCCGGCCAGGGCCCCGCCTCCGGCGTCGTCTGGCGCCCTCTCACCGGGGCCCCGCTCGCCCTGCGGCACTCCGTCGCCTGGCCCGAGGGGCGCGGTGACCCCGCCGTGGCCGCCTTCGCCGGGGCCGCGACGCACGCGCTGCGCACCACCGCCGGCGCGACCCCCGACCTGCCCTCCCGCCCGCTCCATCTGCGCCCGGCCTCGGAGTACTGGCTGTGACCGACGCCCTCGCCCGCATCCACGCGGCCTTCGCCGACGCCGGGGTCACCGGCCGGCTGCACGCCGTCGACATCGACACCGGCGCGCAGCTCGACGCCGGTGCGGACCAGCCGGTGTGCACCGCCAGCGTCCACAAGCTGTGTCTGCTCGTCGCGCTACACGAGCAGGCCGCGGCGGGGACCCTGGACCTCACCGAGCAGGTGGACTGCCCGCCCGAGGGCCGCACCACCGGCCCGACCGGACTCGCCGCCATGCTCGACGGCGCCCGGCTGTCCCTGCGGGACCTCGCGTACCTGATGATGTCCGTCAGCGACAACGCCGCCGCCGACCTGCTGCTGGGGCGCGTCGGTCTCGACGCCGTCAACCGCACCACGGCCCGGCTCGGCCTCACCCGCACCCGCGCCGTCCACACCTTCGGCGAACTCCTCGCCACCATCAAGGAGGACGCCGGGCCCGGTGGCGCGGGGGCGCTCGCCGACCCGCACGTCGTCACCCGGCTCCGCGCGCTCGACCCGGCCCGCACCAACCGCAGCACCCCGCGCGACATGACCCGGCTGCTCGCCGCCGTCTGGCGCGACGAGGCGTGCCCGCCCGAGCACGGCGCGGCCGTCCGCCGCCTCCTGGGGCTCCAGGTGTGGCCGCACCGCATGGCCTCCGGCTTCCCCTTCGACGACGTGCACGTCGCGGGGAAGACGGGCAGCCTGCCGACCGTGCGCAACGAGGTCGGCGTCGTCGAGTACCCCGACGGGGGCCGCTACGCCGTCGCCGTCTTCACGCGCACGGCCCGCACCTCCGCGCTGCTGCCCGCCGCCGACGCCGTCATCGGCACGGCGGCCCGCCTGGCCGTGGACGCCCTGCGCGCCCCCTGAGCGCGCCGGGCGGTCCGCCGCTCGCTCAGAGCTGGAACTCGGCCGGGTTCACCCCCAGCGCCGCGCAGGCCTCGCGCAGGACCATCGCCTCGGCCTGGGAGAAGTGGCCGTCGGCACCGGCGATGACCATGCCGGTCTGGATCACCGCCCGGGCCTCGGTCGGCTTCTTGGCGGCCTTGGCGATCTCCTGCATCGCCTCGGCCTTGCCGTGCTGGAAGTTGTGGGTGAGCTGGTCCACGTGCTTGTTGAAGCGCTGGCGCAGCTGCTCCGGCGGGAAGTTCTGCAGGACGTCGTTGCTCAGGATCATCGACTCGACCTGCTGCCGCTCGGCCGGATCCACCTGACCGTCGGCCGCCGCGACCAGGGCGCACACCGCCATGCTCGCGTCCCGGTAGGCACCGCTCTTCAACTCGTTCTTCAGCGAGCCGAGCTGCGTCTTCAGCAGGCCGACCAGCTGGGCCTTGCTCCCGCCGCCGGGCCTCGACCCGCCGTGTCCGCCACTGTGCCCGCCGGTCGTCGCGCCTCGCCCGGCCTGACCCTGCTGGAGAGCCTTGGCCTGGTCCTTGAGCCGGTCCCACACTGCCATTGCCGCCACCTCGGTATTCGTCAGCATCAACTGGCGCACTCGCTCACGCGCGCACACCCGTCCAACGCCCGGCCCCCGGGCAAAGGTTCCGCAAAACGAGTCCTTCTCACCCTGGATTGACCTTCCGCGGCTACCGTCCGCCCTGGCCGACAGGCCGACAGGCCGACAGGGAAGGGCGGGGAACATCGTGGGCGGATATCTGCCGGAGCCGACCGTCGGGCGGCTGCTGGGGTCGTGGCGGTGGGACGTCCCCGCGCTGGTGCTGGTCGTGGCGCTGGGCGGGCTCTACGTGTGGGGTGTGGCGCGGGTGCGCGGGCGGGGCGGGACCTGGCCGCTCGGCCGGCTCGCCGCCTTCGTGGTGCTCGGGCTGGGGACCGTCGTCGTGGCCACGATGTCCGGCCTGGCCGTCTACGACCACGAGCTGTTCTGGCCCGCCGCCGTGCAGAACGTCGGGCTCGACCTGCTCGCGCCGCTGGGCCTCGCCCTCGGCGACCCGCTGCGGCTCGCGGTCGAGGCACTGCCCGAGCGCGGGGCGCGGCGGGTGCGGCGGGCGCTGACCGGCCGCCTGGTCCGGGTGCTGACGTTCCCCCTGGTCAGTACGGTCCTGGTGCTGGCCACGGAGCTGTCCGTCTACTTCACGCCGTACTTCGCCACCGCCCTGCGCGTGGGCTGGCTGCACGAGCTGATGTACCTGCACCTGCTCGCGGCCGGCTGCCTCTTCGTCCTCCCGGTGCTCACCCGCGAACAGGCCCTGCCCGCCTGGTGCGCCCACCCCGTGCGGGCGGCCCTGGTCTTCCTGGACGGCGTGGTCGACGCGCTCCCGGGGCTGGTGGTCATGACGCACGGCACGCTGATCGCGGGCGCGTGGTACCTGCACCACGCGCCGCCCTGGTCCCCCGACGTCCTCCACGACCAGCAGATCGGCGGCGGCGCCATGCTGGGCATCGCCGAACTGGTCGCGCTGCCCTTCCTGTTGACGGTCCTCGCCCAGTGGGTGCGGGCCGAGCGCGCCCAGACGGCCGTACTGGACGCCCGTCTGGACGGCGAACTCGCGCCGGTCGCCCGCACGGCCGGCGCGGCAGGGGCTCCCGAGCTGGTCCGGCCGTGGTGGGAGACCGAGACGGGCGAGGTGGCGGAACGGGTGCGGCGGCAGGGGAAGGGCGGCTGAGCCGGCCCGGCGGGCCGGCTCAGCCTCTGTCGGCCGCCGACCGCTGGTCCGTGGCGGGACGGGCCGCCGTCGGGACGGACTGCACCGGGGTCGGGACGGCCGAGGGGGCGCGGGACACGGCCGTCGGGCCGGTCGGCTCGCCGGGGCCCCGGGTGGCGGGGTCGGCCGTGCGGGGACTCCCGCTGCCGGGGTGGGGGCTCCCGGTGCCGGGGCGCGGAGAGTCCGCGGCCGGTGCGCGGGACTCGGACGGGCGCGGCTCCGCGGTGGGGGACGCCGAGGGGGTCGGCGGTGCCGTGCTCGCGGGCGGGGCCATCGGGATCGTCGGGGTCGTGGGACGCTCCGGTGCCGTGTGGCGCAGCGGGAGGGCGATGAGGGCGGCCGCGGCACAGCACAGGCCGGCTCCGGCCGCGGCGCGCAGCAGGCGACGCCGGGAGGCCCGGCGGCGGACCGTCTCGAACTGGCCGGGCGGCGCGCCCAGGTAGTCGGGGGAGGAGGGGCGCAGGATCACGGCGAGCGGGTCCTCGGGGCCGGAGCCCGCGTCGCCCGGGTCGTCGTCAAGGCGTGTGGTCAAGGCTTCTCCTCAGGTGGACGCGGAGCAGTTCCCGGGCCGCGTGCAGGTCGGCCTTGACGGTCCCTTCCTTGCGCCCGGTCAGCACGGCCACCTCCCGGATCGGCATGTCAGCGTAGTAGTGGAGGAGGATCGGAACGCGCAGTCGCTCCGGGAGCGACTGCACGAGCAGCCGCACCGACGGGTCGGCCTGCTCGGGGTGGGGGCGTACGGCGGCCTCCGAGGTGACGCGGTGCAGGGCCCGGCGCTCGCGCTCCAGTTTGCGCCAGTGGTCCCGGACCAGGTTGGCCGCGGTGACGTAGAGGAAGCCGCGGGGCTCCTCCACCTTCGTCCAGCGGGCCCAGAGCCGGGTGAACGCCTCCGAGGCGACCTCGTGCGCCGTCTCGTCGTCGTCGACGAGCCGGCGGCACCAGCCGGCGAGGCGCGGGTAGAGGGCGGCGAACAGCTCGGACGCGGCCTTCTCGCGGGACCGTTTCAACGCTCTCCAGGGGTGGGGGACCCGGCGCCGCGCAGCGCCGCGAACACGATCACGTTGTCCGGGTATCCGTCGCCGGTCCGCGCTCCGCCGCACGTGATCAGCCGCAGCTCCGGGCGGTTCACGTTCCCGTAGACGTCGTCCGCCGGGAAGTCGTTCTTCGGGACCGTGCGTACGGACGTGACGGCGAACTCCGCCGCCGTGCCGTCCTCCAGGCGCGCCACGATCCGCTCGCCGCGGCGCAGCCGGGCCAGGTGGCGGAAGACGCCGTCGCCGTACCGGCCGACCGTGACGTGGCCGAGGATCACCGACGGGCCGGTCCGGCCGGGCGGCGGCGAGTGCCGGTACCAGCCCGCCCGGTCGTCGGCCGTGACCGGCGGCACCTCCACGGTGCCGTCCCCGGCCAGCCCCAGCCGGATGACCGGGGTGTCGACGCCGATCGCCGGGATCAGCAGCCGGACCGGGACCGGCCGGGCCGTGGAGCGCCGGCGTCCGGCCGTGACCGGCGGGGGCGCCGTCCGGGAGGCGCCCTCATCGGTCGTGGGACCGCCGCCGCAGGCCGTCACCAGGGACGCCAGGGCCCCGGCCGTGAACGCGCGCCGGGAGAAGGCCCGGCTGGAGAAGGCCCGGCCGGTGAACGCGCGCCTGGAGGACGTGGTCATGCCCCGGTCGCCCGGCGGCGGCGTACGACGAAGACCGTGCCGCCGCCGAGGGCGAGCACCGCGGCGGCGCCCGCGCCGATCGCCGTGCCGTCGCTCCCGGAGCCCCGGGACGCCGCCGCCACGCCGGTGTCGGGCGCGCCGCTCGGCCGGACGGAGACCTGGTCCTCGGCCGGTGCCCGGGTCGGTTCGGCACTCTGCGCCGGTGCCGGCGCCCGGGTCGGTTCGGCGCTGGGCGTCGGGGTGGCGCTCTGGGCCGGTCGGGCCGGTTCGGCACTGGGCGCGGGTACGGCGCTCTCCGCAGGGCGGGCGGTGGGCGCCGCGGACGCCGGGACCGGGCTCGGGGCCGTGGTACCGCTCGCGAAGGCGGGCCCCGTGCCCATCAGGACGGCGGTGCCCGTGAGGGCCAGGACGCTGAGGACGGTTCGGCGCATGGAGTCGCACTCCCGGTTCGGGTGACAGGTCGTGCGGAGAGACGAGGCGGGAACCGGGCGGGTTGTAAAGAGATGGCAAAGTCGCCCGGGGGGTGGCCGGGTAACGCCCTGTCGACGCCGGGGGCCGGTCCGGCGCACGATGGCCTCCCGACGCGCAGGACCCCGGAAGGGAGGGCCCGTTGACCGGCCCGTCGAGCTCCTCACCCGTCTTCCCCACCGTCCCCCGCAGCGCCGACGTCGTCATCATCGGCGGCGGTGTGATGGGCACGAGCATCGCCTTCCACCTGGCCGAGGCCGGCGTGCGGAACATCGTCGTCGTCGAGCGCGGCGAACTGGGCCACGGCAGCTCGGGCAAACCCATCGGCGGCGTACGGGCGCACTTCTCCGACCCGCTCAACATCGAACTGGGCAGCAGGAGTCTGCGCGCCTTCCGGGACTTCCCGCAGCGCCCCGGCGCCGACATCCGGCTCGACACCGTCGGCTACCTCTTCCTGCTCACCACCGAGCGGCAGGCCGCCGACTTCGAGGCCGGCGTCCGGCTCCAGAACTCCCTCGGCGTCCCCAGCCGCATGACCGGCCCCGAAGAGGCCCGCCGCCTGTGCCCCTACGTCAGCACCGACGGGCTGGTGGCCGCCGCCCACTCGCCCGCCGACGGCCACGCCCGGCCCGGTCTCGTCGTCCGGGGCTACGCGCGGGCGGCGGCCCGGGCCGGGGTCGTCCTCGCCACGCACACCACCGTCACCGGCCTCGACACCGCGGGCGAGAGGGTCACGGCCGTCCACACCGACCGCGGGCGGATCGACTGCGAAACGGTCGTGTGCGCCGCCGGCGCCTGGTCGGCCCGGATCGGCGAGATGGCCGGCGTGCCCCTGCCCGTGCGGCCGGTGCGCCGCCAACTGGCCTTCACCGTCCCGCTCACGCCACCCGCCCCGCGCATCCCCTTCACCATCGACTTCACGTCCTCGGCCTACTTCCACAACAGCGACGACGGCCTGCTGTTCGGCCTGGCCGACCCCCGCGAGCCCGACGGCTTCGACACCACCTGGACCCCGGATTGGCTGGAGCTGTTCCGCGAGGTCGCACGCCACCGCGCCCCCGCCCTCGCCGGCCTGGAGACGAACGGCGGCTGGGCCGGGCTCTACGAGGTCACCCCCGACCACAACGCGCTCATCGGCCGCTCGTCCGACGTCGTCAACTTCCTCTACGCCACCGGCTTCTCGGGCCACGGCTTCCTCCAGGCCCCGGCGGTGGGCGAGATCGTCCGCGACCTCTGCCTGGAGCGCACCCCCCGCGTCGACGTCGGCCCGCTCGCCGCGGACCGCTTTCGCTCGGGTGCCGGGGTCCGGCCCGAGTCGCACGTGGTGTGAGGCCGCCGGATATTCGGCTGCGCCGGGCGGCCGGGGTCGCTAGCATCCGTCGCGATGACGACTCACTCTGTGAACAGAATGGGGGTCCCGTCCGCGCAAGGTGAGTGCTGATGCCCACCGAGACCGCGAACGGGTACACCCCGCCGTACACCCCGCCGCCTTCCCTCTCCTTCTGGCCGCGCGTGCGCGAGTTCGCCGTGCCGCCCGCCATGATCGAGGCCGCGACCGCCCGGCGCCGTACCGGGGACTGGGCGGGCGCGTGCGCCGCCGCCAACGTGGACGTCGACCTCCAGCCGCGTGCCGTGGCACGGCGGCACGGCACGGAGACCGCCGCCCTGCTCCGCGCCGACCTCCGCCACCTGGCTCCCGACCTGCTGCGCTGGCACCTGCCGAGGATCGCCCCCGACGGGCTGCTGCGGCCGGGACTGACCCTCACCCTGGCCCGCTACGACACGGCCGGCGCGGGCGAACTGCACCTCGTGGTGCGGACCCCGCCGGCCTGGGCCGACGCCGGTCAGCGGATCAGCCTCGCGCTGTGGGACGCGTCCCACCGGGAGCTGGCCGACCGCCGCCACCCGCACCCCCGCCCCAGCCGGCGGTTCCGTCTCGACCTGCACCGCCACCTGTGGGACGCGCGCCGGGCCGGTGAACTGCGCGAGCGGTGCGGCGACGGCCGTACGGACCGGGGCGGGGAGCTGGCCGGGCTGCTGCCGCGCGGGCACCCCTGTGCCGTAGACCGGTGGGCGGCCGAGGCGGAGATCCTGCTGCGTGCCGAGGGGCGGTCGAGCGGCGGCCGGGTCGCGGTGCGGCTCGGCGCCCGCAACCGGCTGGTCCTGGACGTGTCCGACGGGACGGCCGTCCCCTGCGGGCACACCGCGGGCCCCGCCCTGCCCGTCCTCCCCGACGCCGCCACCTGGGTGCTGCCCGACCTGCTGCTGCTCCGGGCCGGGGCGGTCGACGCCGAACGGCTGCACCCGCTGGTCGCCTCGGCGCTCGGGGCGCGGCGGCCACCGGCCGGCTCGCCCCGGGCCGCCGAACGGGCGGGCGATCCGCGGCTGGTGGAGTGCCGGGGCGCCCGGCACCGCATCGGCCTGGTCGACGGCGTCCTGGCCGCGCTGGACCACGCCCCGGACGAGATCCGGCGGGAGGAGCTGCTGACCGCCCTGGGCGGCACTCCCCTGCCCTGCCTCCAGGCCATCGACCGGGCGCACCGCCGCCCCGACTGCCTCACCGGTGTCCGCGAACGCCTCCGGCACGGCGATGTCGCCGGCGCGCTCGCGGCCGTGGAGAGCCTGCTGGGCCCCGACGCGGTGCTGCGCGGGGGCCCGCTGCGGGACGCGCTGGAGACGGCGGCGCGGCGGCGGATCGCCTACGGACTGTTCCGGGCGGGCCTGGACGGGCCCTCACCCGGCAGCCTGCGCCCCTGGGACCGCCGCCGCTCCCGCGACGACGGCCCGCACCCGCGCCACATGTGACCCGGGCCCGCCCCTGCCTTCTGCACCCACAGACGTCCTGCACCCACAGACGTCCTGCGCCTCGGACGTCCTGCACCCACAGACTTCCTGCGCCTCAGACCTCCTACACCCCAGGTGATCACACATGCCCATGAGCACTCCCCTGTCCCGACTCGACGTCGCCGGTGACCTGTCGGCCCTGCTGCGGGACACCACCACCGAACCCCGCCCCGACACCCAGCTGGAGGCCCTGACCCTCGCCGTGGCCGCCGATCTGCCCGTGCTGCTGTGGGGCGAGCCGGGCATCGGCAAGACCGCGGCCCTGACCCAGCTCGCGACCGCCCTGGACCTGCCGCTGACCACGGTGATCGCGAGCGTGCACGAGCCGTCCGACTTCTCCGGCCTGCCGATCGTCGGCGACGACCCCGCCGAGCAGGGCGTCCCCATGGCCCCGCCGGACTGGGCCGTACGGCTGGTGCGGGCCGGGCGGGGGCTGCTGTTCCTCGACGAACTGTCCACCGCGCCGCCGGCCGTCCAGGCGGCCCTGCTGCGGCTGGTGCTGGAGCGGCGGATCGGGGCGCTGCGGCTGCCGCCCGGCGTGCGGATCGTGGCCGCCGCCAACCCGCGCTCCTCGGCCGCCGACGGCTGGGAACTGAGCCCGCCGCTCGCCAACCGCTTCGTCCACCTGCAGTGGACCCACGACACGGACGTCGTCGTACGCGGCCTCGGCGGGGTCTGGCCGACGGCGACCCTGCCGCTGCTCGATCCGGGGAAGCTCCCGGAGGCCGTGGACTTCGCCCGCCGGGCCGTGTGCGGGCTGCTCGCCGCGCGCCCCGGGCTGGTGCACCGGCTGCCCTCCGGGGAGGCCCGCCGGGGCGGTCCCTGGCCGTCCCCGCGCAGTTGGGAGATGACGCTGCACCTGATCGCCTTCGCGACGGCGGCCGGTTCGTCGCGGGACGTGCTCTCCCTGCTGGTCCGGGGCACCGTCGGCGACGGGCCCGGCCTGGAACTGCTGGCGAGCCTGGACCGGATGGACCTCCCCGACCCCGAGACGCTGCTGGCCGACCCGGCCGGCGCGGAGCTGCCCCAGCGGGGCGATCTGCGCCAGGCCGCGCTGGACGCCGTCGTGGCCGCGGTCCGTGCCCGCCCGGAGCGGTCCCGCTGGGACGCGGCATGGGCGCTCCTGGTCAAGGCGGTGGAGACCGGGCCCCCGGACGTGGTCGTCGTCCCCGCGACCACGCTCGCCGCACTGCGCCGCGAGGACTGGGACGTACCGGCGTCCATCGAGCGGCTGGCCGGGGTGGTGTCCCTGTCCCGGCGGGCGGACCACGCCCGGGCCCGCAGCACGGCGAAGGCGGGCCGATGACGACGGACGCCCCCGCGATGCCCGGAACGCTCGACCGCGGCAAGCTCTTCGCCGCCCGCCTGCACGCCGCCCGGGCCCGCCCCTACCTGGCGACGGCCCTGTTCGCCCTGCACGTCGTCGAGTCGCGGCGGGTGCCCACGATGGGCGTCGACCGCCACTGGCGCTGCTACGTCTCACCGGTGTTCGTCGACCGCACGCCCGTCGAGGAGCTGGCCGGCGTGTGGGTGCACGAGGTCTCCCACCTCCTGCGCGACCACCACGGGCGCAGCGACCGCGTCGCGCGGGAGCGCGAGCTGCACGGCCCGGGGGAGCGGCTGCGGATGAACATCGCCGCCGACTTCGAGATCAACGACGACGTGTACGGCGACGGGCTCGCCCGCCCCGAGGGAGCCGTCGAGCCGGGCCTGCTGGGCCTGTCCGAGGGCGAGTTGATGGAGGACTACCTCCGGCAGTTCAGCGTCGGCCCGCGCATGGAGGACCTGGCCTGGCTGGACTGCGGCAGCGGCGCCGACGGCCTGGACCGGGAGTGGGAGCTGGACCCGGACGGCGCGCACGGCCTGAGCGAGCAGGAGCGGGACGCAGTCCGCTTCCGGGTGGCGCAGGGCATCACGGGCCGCCCCGGCAGCGCCCCGCAGGGCTGGCGGCGCTGGGCCGAGGAGGCCTTCCACCCGCCGCAGCCGTGGCGGGAACTGCTGGGCGCGGCCGTCCGCTCGGCGGCGTCCGGCCCCGGCGCGGGCGAGGACTACACCTACGGCCGCCCGGCCCGCCGCTCGACCGCGCTGCCCGGCACGGTCCTCCCCAGCCTGCGCCGCCGCCCGCCCCGCGTGGCCGTCATCATCGACACCTCCGGCTCGGTCAGCGACGCCGAACTGGGCAGCGCGCTCCTGGAAGTCGCCGCCATCGCACGGGCCGTGGGCGGCCGCCGCGACCTGGTCACGGTGGTGCCCTGCGACGCCTCGGCGGGTTTCGCGCGTCGCCTGTGCCGCGCCGAGGGCATCCCGCTGACGGGCGGCGGCGGCACGGACCTGCGCGCCGGCTTCACCCGCGCGCTGCGCTCCCGCCCGGCCCCCGACGTCATCGTGGCCCTCACCGACGGCCAGACCCCCTGGCCGCCCACCCGCCCGCCGTGCCGCACGGTGGTGGGTCTGTTCCCCCGCCGCCACGACACCCAATCCCACGACGAGACCGACCCCGAGTACGTGCCCGACTCCCCACCACCGTGGGCCCGTGTGGTGGACATCGGCTCGTGACCACTCCTAGGGGGTGTCCGCAAAGTCCCGCCTGCCCCGCGACGCCCGGCACGCACTCTCGCCGCACCGGGCGAACACCCGAGTACAACCAGTACGCGGG
>NZ_JBEYZD010000096.1:0-29057 GCF_040645895.1 Streptomyces olindensis
GATCTCACGGCACAAGCTGGACGTCACCGAGGTCGCGCTGTCCAAGGTGACCGACGAGTTCATGGCGCACATCCGGGCCATGGGGCCGGACTGGGCCACCGACCTCTTTCGGTCGCGCCCGAAACCCGCGCAACCGGCTTCGCCGCGTCCGGCCCCTCGGCCACCCCCGCCTCACCAGGGACGTCACCCCGCCCGGCCCCCGACGCCGTCGCCCCACACCGCTCCGCCCGCACCCGCTCCGGTAAGAAATTCTTGTCCGAATCATTGACGCACCCTCGGCCCCTCCGTAACTTGTGCCAGCAAGCGCTTACTTGAAACGATTCATGCGAGCGGGATGACGTGCGGGGAGGTCCAACCGTGGTGAACGGCAGGAATGTTGAGAGACGTACGATCCTGAAGGTGGCCGGGGCCACGGCAGCCACCCTGGGGATGGCCGCGACGACCGGCTGCGGTGGCGACGGAGGGACGTCCGCGGACGGGACGGTGACGATCCGTTATGCGTGGTGGGGTGCGGAGGACCGCGCCGAGAGAATCAAGAAGACCATCGCGCTCTTCGAGAAGAAGTACCCGAAGATCAAGGTGAAAACGGACTTCCAGCCTTATCTCGACTTCTGGAAGAAGTTCAACACGCAGGCCTCCGGCGGAAATCCGCCGGACGTCTTCCAGAATGCCGTCGGCTTCCTCCGCAAATACGACGCCAAGAACATCCTGCTCGATCTCAGTGAGCAGGCCAAGGCCGGCAACCTCCGGATGGAGGGATTCCGGGCGGGCCTCGAGAAGTTCGGCGAGATCGACGGCAAGCTCCTCGGCGTCCCGGTCGGCTCCAACTCGATGGCGCTCGTCATCGACAAGCCCGTCTACACCCGCGCCGGCGTCAAGCCCGAGCAGGGCTGGACCTGGGACGACTTCGACGCGGGCATGAAGAAGATCCGCGACAAGACGGGCCGCGCCGGTGACAGCGGTATGTACGGCGTCATGTACCTCTACGACCTCTACCTGCGCCAGAACGGCAAGTCGTTCTTCACCGAGGACGGACTCGGCTTCACCGAGGCGGATCTGACGGACTGGTGGACGAAGGCCGAGAAGGGCATCAAGGAGGGCCTCTACGCCGACCCCAAGAAGGTCGTCCAGATCAAGCCCAAGTCGGCCCTCGCCGGTGAACTCGCGGCCGGTGAGTTCACCTGGGACAACTTCACCGTGCGCTACAGCGCCGAGGGCAAGAGCGAGTACGCCCTGGCGCCGATCCCGACCACGGACGGCAAGAAGACCGGGCAGTACCTGGGCTCCCTCATGCTCAGCGCCTCCAAGCGCACGCAGCACCCCAAGGAGGTCGCCCAGTTCATCGACTTCATGGTGCACGACCCCGAGGTCGCCAAGATCATGGGTTACGACCGCGGTGTGCCGGCGACGCAGGCGCAGTACGACGCCTTCAAGCCCACCGACCCGGTCAACAAGGCGATCGCCGCCTATGAGGAGTCCCTCGTCGAGGCCGGCGTCCTGGAGCCCATCACCCCGCACCCGAGCGGCGCCGACATCTGTGAGTCCGCGTTCCTGCGCATCGCCGAGGAGCTCGGCCTGGGCAAGAGGTCGGTGGGCGACGCCGTCAAGCAGTTCTTCACCGAGTCGAAGACGGCTCTCGGCACCTGATGGGAACCACCGTGACACACGCCCCTGCGATGGAGGGCCTGTCCCAGGACTCCGAGCCGCGGCACGGTCCGGTGAAGCCCGCGCGCCCCGCCGCCCTCAAACGGCGGCGGCGCCGGGAGAACCTGGCCGGCTATCTCTTCATGTCCCCGTGGATCGCCGGGTTCCTGCTGCTGACAGCGGGCCCGATGGTCGCCTCGCTCTACTTCGCGTTCACCGACTACAACCTGTTCGACCCGCCCAAGTGGATCGGCCTCGACAACTTCTCCGAGATGTTCGGCGATCCGCGCTGGCGCCACTCGGTGCAGGTGACGATGTGGTACGTCGTCGTCGGCACGCCACTGAAGCTGATCGCGGCGCTCGGGGTGGCGCTGCTCCTCGCCCAGAAGCGGCGTGGGCAGGCCTTCTACCGGGCCGCGTTCTACGCGCCCTCGCTGATCGGGGCGAGCGTGTCCGTCGCGATCGTGTGGCGGGCGATCTTCTCGGACGACGCGGTCGTCGACCGTACGCAGAAGCTCTTCGGGCTCGACGTCGGCGGCTGGACCGGCGATCCGGACCTGATCATCTACGCGCTGGTGGCGCTCACCGTCTGGCAGTTCGGTGCCCCCATGGTCATCTTCCTCGCCGGTCTCAAGCAGGTTCCGCGTGAGCTGTACGAGGCGGCCGAGGTCGACGGGGCCGGCACGCTGCGGCGGTTCTGGAACATCACCCTGCCGATGATCTCGCCGGTCCTCTTCTTCAACGTCCTGCTGGAGACGATCCACTCCTTCCAGATCTTCAGCTCGGCGTACATCGTCGGCGGCGGCGCCGGAGGCAGCGCCTGCGGTCCGGCCGACGGCTCGATGGTCTACACCTGCTACCTCTACGTCCAGGGCTTCGAGAACAGCCGGATGGGCATGGCCTCCGCGATGGCCTGGCTGCTGCTGATCGCGGTCGCCCTGGTGACAGCGGTCCTGTTCTGGTCCCAGAAGCGCTGGGTGCACTACGAGGAGGGCGCCCGATGAGCGCACCGGCCACCGATCTCAAGACCTCCTCCGGGGCGTTGCGCCACAAGCTCCCCGGGTCCGTCGCCTGGCACATCGGCTCCCTGCTGATCCTCGCGGTGATCCTCTACCCGGTGGTCTGGGTCATCGGCGCGTCCTTCAAGGAGAGCCAGGACATCGTCGGCAGCCTGGACCTCTTCCCGGGCGATCCGATCACCTCGAACTACTCGCGGCTCAGCGAGGGCATCGCGGACATCCCCATCTCCACCTTCTTCCTCAACTCACTGTTCCTCGGGGTGGGTTCCGTGGTGGGGATCCTGGTGTCCTGCTCGCTGACCGCGTACGCCTTCGCCAAGATCAGGTTCGCGGGCCGGAACCTGCTGTTCACGCTGATGATCGGCACGCTCCTGTTGCCTTACCACGTGCTGCTGATCCCGCAGTACGTGCTGTTCCGCAACATGGAGATGATCAACACCTACACCCCGCTGCTGCTGGGGAAGTACCTGGCCACCGAGGCGTTCTTCGTCTTCCTGATGGTGCAGTTCATGCGGAACCTGCCCAAGGAGCTCGACGAGGCCGCCCGGCTCGACGGCTGCGGGCACCTGCGCATCTACTGGTCGATCGTGCTGCCGCTGTGCCGTCCGGCCCTGATCACCAGCGCCATCTTCACGTTCATCAACGCGTGGAACGACTTCATGGGACCGCTGATCTATCTCAACGAGCCGGACAAGTACACGGTCTCGCTGGGGCTGAAGATGTTCGTGGACCAGGACGCCGTGGCCAACTACGGCGGCATGATCGCCATGTCGCTGGTCGCGCTGCTGCCGGTGCTGGCGTTCTTCCTGGCCTTCCAGCGCTATCTCATCGACGGCATGGCCACGTCGGGTCTGAAGGGCTGAGGCGAGGATGGCCGGGACACGGGTGACGGCACATGGTGAGGCGGCGTTCGCCGACGAGGCGCCCTCCGCTCGAGGGGAGTCGAGAGCCTGGGGACGGTTCGCGGTGTTCGCCGAGTCGCTGCTGACCGGTGTGTGGATCGCGGTGGCCTCACTGGGTGTCGTGACGTATCCGGCGGCCTTCGCCGCCGGGGCGCGGCACCTGCGGCGCAGCATCGCCCATGAGGGCGGCGGCCTGCGGGAGTTCCTCGCCGACTTCCGGGCCGCTCTGCGCGGCGGGTGGCTCGCCGGGCTCGCCGGCTGGGCGGCGCTGGCCGCGGTCTGGGTGGACGTGCAGGCGGCCCGGGCGGGGATCCCCGGCGGGCCGCTGGTCGGCGCCGTCGGGGTCGTCGCGCTGATCGGGCTCGTCGTGGCCGGGCTGCGCGCGGCGGCGGTGTGGGAGCCGGGCGCCCGCTGGCGGACGCTGCTCGCTCAGGCCGGACGCCGCACGGTGCTCGACCCGGCGGGGTCCTTCCTGCTCATGGCCGGGCCGGCCGTGGCGGTCGTGTCCGCCTGGTTCGCCGCGCCGCTGGTGGTCCCGGTCCTCGGGGCCGTCGCGGCGGCGGCCGTCGCCGTGGAGGAGCGGTACCGGCACCGCTGACCGGCGGTGCGTCTTCCCAGGTCGGCGCCCCGGGCGCCGCACCTCTCTCTGTCATGCCCCTGACCAGCGTATGGATGCGCATCCCGCACGGACGAGGAAAGGCAGCAACCCGTATGTCTCCCATCCCCCGCAGATCTCTCCTGAAGGCGGCCGCCGTCGCCGGAGCCGCCGCCCAGTTCAGCTGGGCGCTGGGCACGCAGGACGCCCAGGCCGCGCCCGTCGCGGCACCCGCCGACGCCGACCCGGTGACCCTGAACTGGCTGGAGGACGGCGGCCTCGGCGCGGCCCCCGGCTCCACCGTCGGCGTCCCGTGGCCCAAGGGCGCCTACCAGGAGGACCAGACCTTCGCGCTCACGGACGCGGACGGCAAGGCCGTACCCGTGCAGTCCTGGCCGATCGCCTACTGGCCCGACGGCTCCCTCAAGTGGACCGCGCACGCGGTCGCTTCGGGCAACGGCAAGCTCACCCTCGCGGCCGGCACGCCCGCCGCACCCGAGAAGAAGGTCACCGTCGACAAGAGCGGCGGCACCATCACCGTCTCGACCGGTGCCATCACCGCCAGGATCGGCAAGTCCGGCTCCACGATCGTCAAGTCGGTCACCCGGGGCTCGACGGAGATCGCCAAGAACGGCCGCCTGGTGCTGATCCGCCAGCCGGAGTTCGAGGACGGCGACCAGGGCACGGTCAAGACCGAGCGCTTCGACGGCGTCATCTCCAAGACCGAGGTCGAGCAGGAGGGCCCCGTCCGGGCCGTCGTCCGCATCGACGGCAAGCACCGCAAGGGCGACCGGAGCTGGCTGCCGTTCTCCATCCGCCTCTACTTCTTCGCGGGCGCCGACTCCTTCCGCATGGTGCACACCATCACCTACGACGGGAAGCAGGAGCCCGGGAAGGCGAGCGGCGACTTCGTCCGCGGGCTCGGCGTGCGCTTCCAGGTCCCGATGCGGGACGAGTCCTACGACCGCCACATCCGCATCGGCGGCGACGGCACCGGTCTGCTGCGCGAGGCCGTCAAGGGCATCACCGGACTGCGCCGCGACCCCGGCGCGGCCGTCCAGGCGGCCCAGTACGAAGGAAAGAAGCTCCCCGACCCCGCCACCTGGGACCAGCGGGTCACCACCCGCCTGCAGTACATCCCCGAGTGGGGCGACTACACCCTCTCCCAGCTCTCCGCCGACGGCTTCGCCCTGCGCAAGCGCACCAAGAAGGGCTACGGCTGGATCGGCGCGGGCGGCGGCCGGCGCGCCTCCGGCTTCGGGTACGTCGGCGGGGTGAGCGGCGGACTCTCCTTCGGACTGCGCGACTTCTGGGAGAAGTTCCCCGCCCAGCTCGACATCCGGAACGCCCACACCGACGAGGCCGAGGTCACCCTCTGGCTCTGGTCGCCCGAGGCGCAGCCGATGGACATGCGCTTCTACCACGACGGCATGGGCCAGGACACCTTCCCCGAGCAGCTCGAGGGCCTCAACATCACCTACGAGGACTACGAGCCCGAGTTCGGCACCCCCTACGGCATCGCCCGCACCTCCGAGCTGCTGTTCTGGGCCAACGCGTCCACCCCGAGCGCCGAGACCCTCGCCGAGCAGGTCGAGGCCGTGCGGGTCCTCCCGCAGCTCGCCGCCCCGCCGAAGCAGCTCATCAAGGCGGGCGTCTTCGGCAAGGGCCTGTTCGCCGAACCCGACCGGTCCACCCCCGCCAAGGCGAAGATCGAGGACCACCTCGACTTCCTCTTCACCTACTACAAGGACCAGGTGGAGATGCGCCGGTGGTACGGCTTCTGGGACTACGGCGACATCATGCACACCTACGACACCGTCCGGCACCAGTGGCGCTACGACGTCGGCGGCTACGCCTGGGACAACTCCGAACTGTCGCCGGACCTCTGGCTCTGGTACGCGTACCTGCGCTCCGGCCGCGCCGACATCTTCCGCTTCGCCGAGGCCATGACCCGGCACACCGGCGAGGTCGACGTCTACCACCTGGGCAAGTGGGCGGGCCTCGGCACCCGGCACGGCGTGCAGCACTGGGCCGACAGCGCCAAGCAGCAGCGCATCGCCAACACCACGTACCGGCGCTACTACTACTTCCTCACGGCCGACGAACGCGTCGGCGACCTCATGCACGCCAACGTCGACTCCGACGAGACGTTCCTCGTCCTCGACCCGATCCGCAAGATCCGCACCGAGCCGTACACGCCCGACCGGCACGCCCTGTCGATCGGCTTCGGCACGGACTGGAGCGGCCTGGTCTCGGCGTGGCTGACCGAGTGGGAGCGCAAGGGCCCCAAGTGGGAGAAGGCCAAGGCGCGCGTGCTTTCCACGATGGAGACCATCGCCGCCCAGCCCAACGGCTTCGTCCAGGGCAGCGGCCTGTACGACCTGGACACCGGCAAGTTCGCCGTCGCGGCCCAGCCCAAGGTGGAGGTCTCGCACCTGTCGGCGGTCTTCGGCCTCAACGAACTGTGCGCCGAGCTCATCGACCTCGTCGACATGCCGAAGTTCAAGGAGGCGTACCTCGACTACTGCCGCTACTTCAACGCCACCAAGGCCGAGCAGGCGGCCCGCTACGGCAGCAACTTCGGCTCCCTGATCCTCTTCCAGGGCCACTCGCGCCTCGACGCCTACGCCGCCGTCCAGAGCGGCGACGAGAAACTCGCCAAGCGCGCCTGGGACAAGTTCTACAACTCCGACGGCTACAAGGAGTCCGCCCCCTGGAAGACCGAGAAGCTGAGCGGCCCGCTCACCCTGGTGCCGGGCAGCGAGGCGCCCTGGGTGTCCACCAACGACACCTCGCTGTACGGCCTCGCCGCGATCGAGAACCTGGCCCTGCTCGGGGACAGGATGCCGTGACCGGCGGCTAGTCCATCCTCCCCAGGACCTCCCGCACCCGCCGGACGTCCCGGATCCGCTGCTCGTACGTCGCCCCGAGTGCGAGCAGCAGGAGTCCGGCGAGGGCGGGGGGTGCCCAGCGGGGGAGCGCTCCGGTCACCTGCACGACGTACGGGGCGAGTTCGTGCAGCGTGACCAGGGCCAGCACCGAGCCGCCGAGCACCAGCGGTGCCTGGAGGTGGTGCCGGGCGCCCAGCAGGGTGACCAGCAGTGCCGCCGTGCCCAGCAGCAGCGGACGCGTCCAGTGCGGGTCGCCCCAGGCCGCGACCAGGCTCGGCAGCAGGGTGGCGGCGAGTCCGGCGCCGTACGCCGTCCAGGAGGAAGTCCGCGGGTCGCGGCGCCGGCGCAGGGCGCCGACGAGCAGGGCCGGGACGGTCACCGGGAGCGTGTACGCCTCGGGCGTGGAGACGTCCCAGGCGGCCAGGCGCACCCACGCGGCCAGTACGAACAGGGCCGTGGCCGCGTAACCGGCGGAACGGCGGCCGGGGCGCAGCGCGGTGCCCGCTGCGATCACCCCGCACAGGGCCAGCACCAGGGCGAGCAGCGGCGGGTCGGTCACGGCGAGACCCACGGCGAGCAGACCGGTGGCGGCAGCGGTGATCTCCACCGCCACGACGGCCCGGGACTCCGCGAGACGTGCCGCGAGCAGGGCGGCGGCAGCGGGTACGGCCAGGACCAGCAGGGCCGTGCGGGCAGGCGGCCAGCCCGCCGCGGCACCCGTGGCCGAGGCCAGCGCGGCGGCGTGCACGAGAGCGGCGGGAACCGTGACGGCGGCGGGGCCGGCCCGCCACGAAGCCCCGGCGAACAGGGCCGTCAGCACGGACAGCACGACGAGGGTCGCGGTCTGGGAGGCCAGCGAGACGAGGACCAGGCTGCACGCCGTGACCAGGGCGAGCACGAGGGCGGTGATCCGCGCGTCGGACGCCGCGACCCGGCAGGCGTACAGCGCGGCCGCCGTCACGACTCCCAGGACCGCCGGCCCCGCCCCGTACGGGAGCGCGAAGACCGCCGGGAGTATCAGCACCGCGCCCCAGAGCAGGCCCAGGGCACCGAGCCGGGCCCGCGGACGCCACTGCTCCGCGCGGACCGCCAGGGCGAGCACGGCCGCCACGACCACGAGTACCAGGGGAGCCGTCGCCGCGTCCGGCGGCCAGGGCGCCTCGACGGTCACCGCGGCACGGGCGTCCGACGGCGCCCCGCCCCACACCCGCGCCAGCCACCCGGCCGGCCCCAGCAGCACCACCATGACGACGGGCAGCGCCCACAGCACGGCCAGCGCCTGCACGGCACCGGAAGCCCAGGCGAGACCCTGCCGTACCGCGCCGGGCAGACGGCTCACCCGCACCGCCGCCAACAGGGCCACACCGAGGGCCAGATGAGTCGGCGCCGCCCACGGCGACGGCAACCCGGAGCGGACCACTCCGCCGAGCGCCGCCACGGTGAACAGCCCCGAGGCGACCGCCAGGCCGAGGGCGTGCCGCGGGCCCGGCACCCGCCAGGCCGCACCCAGCGCGATCCCCGTGGCCAGGAGGAGCAGCGCCCCGGCCCGCGTGGCAGCCCCCGGGCCGCCGGCCGTCAGCGACAGCCAGCCCGCGCCCAGGACGCCCCAGCCACCCACGGCGTACGCGCCGACGACCGCCGTGATCCGCACGGAAACGGTCGTCACCCGCAGCGCCACCACAGCGTCCAGCCCCGCCGTCACCAGCAGCGCTGCCGTGATCACATACGGACCCGTGTCGGCGGCCAGAGTCCCCAGCAGCAGCGGGAACTGTGCCGCCGCCAGGGCGGTCGGCAGGGGCAGCCGCAGGGCGGCCGTGGCGGGCAGCAGGCCGTACGCCGACCAGACCACCGCCAGCACCGCCGCCGCGACCGCCGCGTATCCCGTCCCGTCGGTCCCCGCGAGGGCGGCCTCGTGCAGCGCGTACGCGTCGAGGACGGTCAGGGCGAGCCCGAGTCCCGCCACGGACTCCGCCGTCGACCGCAGCCCGCCCTTGAGGAGGGGCACGGGAGCGGCGAGCGCGGCCAGCGTGACCGCGCCGAGCACCAGCGCCCGCCCGGCGATGCCCAGGTGCCCCCAGCTGACCAGCGTGAACACCGCGGCCGCGAGCGTGAGCAGGACACCGCCGAGCACCAGCAGCAGATTCTGCACACTGGGCGCGGCGGTCTCCGGGCGGGGCGGTGCGGCGGACGGCGTCCGCGCCTCGGCCCGTGACTGCTGCTGTGTCTGCTGCAGGGCCGCGACCAGCCAGGCGCGGCGAGCCAGCAACTGGGAGCGCCGGGCGTCCAGTTGCCAGAGTTCGGCATCGAGGAGCCGGAGTTCCTCGGCCGGCGGCGGAAGGTGCGTCATGGCACGCAGTGTGGCCCGGGTCACCTCGCAGGACATGAGCGCGGATACTCAGGCGCGTACTCAGACGGCCCCGCCGTAAGGGGGCAGACTGCGGGGATGGACTGGAACCACTACCGCTTCCGCGCCCTGTGGCCCCTGCCCGCGCCCCCGGCCGCCGTCTTCGAGGTGCTGGAACAGCCCGAGGACTACCCCCGCTGGTGGCGCCAGGTCCGGGAGGTCACCCGGCTCGACGACACCACCGGGGTGATCCGGATCCGCTCCGTCCTGCCGTACGACTTGACCTTCACGGCACGCGAGACGCGGCGTGACCCCGCGGCCGGGGTGCTGGAGATCGCCATGACCGGGGACCTCGACGGCTGGGCACGCTGGACCGTGACGCCGCTCCGGTCGGGCAGCCTCGCGCGGTACGACCAGGTCGTGAACGTGACCAAGCCGCTGCTGAGGCGGTTCGCCGTACCGGGACGGCCCGTCTTCCGCGCCAACCACGCGCTGATGATGCGCTCCGGGCGGCGCGGACTGCTCAGGCACCTCGAAGCGGTTTGAAGGAAACGTGCCGGGACCTGTATTGTTCAGTGCGTTCCCGGGCGATTAGCTCAGTGGGAGAGCGCTTCGTTCACACCGAAGAGGTCACTGGTTCGAACCCAGTATCGCCCACCGGAAACAGCCGGTCCGTCACAGACGGACCGGTTTTTTCATGCCCCGAACCAGGGCCCGACCAGGTGCTCAGGCCGCCGCCGGCAGGTCCGGACGCAGCGGCCAGGCCGGATCCACCGCCTCCTCGACGCCACTGCGCGCGAACCACGCCTGCAGGCCCCGCGCTTGCGCCGCGTGCCACACCGCCTGCAGCGTGTGCAGCTCGCCGGGCGCCAGCCGCTCCAGCCGCGACGCGAACCGGCGGCCCACCGCCCGGGTCACCTCCAGCGCCGCCACGGCGTCGGCGGCCGCGTCGTGCGCGCCGTCCAGGGTGACGCCGTAGTGCGCGCACAGGTCGGTCAGCGTGCGGCGGCCCTTGCGGTAGCGGTCCAGATGCTTGTCCAGGACCCGCGGATCGAGCACGAACAGCGGCGCCGACTCGAACCAGCGGCCCAGCGACGAGGCGCGATGGCGCCGCAACTCCCGGTCCAGCAACGTCAGATCGAACGGCGCGTTCATCACCACGACCGGCCGGCCGGCGTGGGCCTGCTCGGCCAGCGCCTCCGCTATCTCGTACATGACCGGCGACGGCCACCGGCCGTTGCGCTGGAGGTGCTCCTCCGTCAGACCGTGCACCGCCGTCGCCTCGGCGGGCACCGGCACCCCCGGGTTCACCAGCCAGCGGCTCACCCGCGGCCGGACACCCGGCGCGTCCTGGACGACGACGGCGGCCGACACGATCCGGTCGGTCTCGACGTCCACGCCCGTCGTCTCCGTGTCGAAGGCGGCCAGCGCCCCCTCGTACCAGCACGTCGTCATACCCACACAACCCCTCGTTCACCTTCGGCAGTTGACGCACCGTCCGCTGCCCGATCCGGTGATACCCGGGCTGTTTGCGCCGTACGCCGGAAGGAGACAACAGGAGTACGGGTTGTTGCAGTTCAGCGGCCCGCAGCGGGGAATCACTTGTTCTGGAAGGCTGTTGGCCATGGCCATAGCGCAGCCCGAACGGGGCGGGCTGCTGCCCGAGCGCACGGCTCCCTCTCGCGGCACTCTCGCCACCACCGCCTGCATGGAGACACTGCAGGTCGGCTATCTGCACGCCGTCGCGGCGGCCGCCGGCTGCTCGCTGTCCCAGCCCTTTCCCGACAACGGCATCGACTGGCACGTCAGCCACAGCGCCCCCGGGCACACGGTCGACGACGAGGTCACCATCAAGGTGCAGCTCAAGGCCACCTACCAGGTGCCGCCCAACCCCCCGGGCCGCACCTTCGCCTTCACGCTCGACAACGACCACCTGGCGAAACTCGCCCGCACCCCCGTGTCCGTGCACAAGATCCTGGTGGTGATGCTGGTGCCGCGCTCCCCGGACGACTGGCTGCGCGCCAGCCACGACCGGCTCGACCTGAGGCACTGCTGCTACTGGACCAACCTCGCCGGACAGCCGATCACCGGCCGCCGCCGCACCACCGTGCGCATACCGACTTCACGCATCTTCGACGACCGGGCGCTGTGCGAGATCATGACGCGGGTCGGGACGGGAGGAAGACCGTGACGCACCGCCCGACCGAGGAGCCGGCGAGGCCCGCCCGGCCCCACCCCGTGGACCCCGCCTGGAGCGGCTCCCCGCCCGAGCCCGTCGACGTCGACCCGGCCGTGCTCGGCGCCCTGCTGCGCCGGCACGGCTGGCAGCGGCGCGGCGGCGCCCCGGGCCGCTACGGCCGCTGGACCCCGCCCGGCCCGGGCGGCAGCGGCACCAGCCTGCTGGTGCCCGAGAGCCGCGCCTTCCCCGACAGTGACGACCTGCTCGGCGAGGCCCTGCTCGCCCTGTCCCGCAGCGGCTCGCCCTCCGCCCGCGAGGTCCTCCTCTCCCTCGCCGTGCCCAGCGACGAGATCCGCTGGTGGCACGACGTCCCCGCCGGCCCCGGCGGGGCGGCCCCCTGGGCCGTCGAGGACCGGCTGCGCACCGCCGCCCGCCGGACGCTGCTCGCCGCGGCCCTCGCCACCCGCGCGCGGGCCGGCTACCACGGCGCCCGCCACCGGCGCGCCGCCGCGGCGGCCCTGGAGCACGTCCTCGTCGGCTCCGCCGCGGACGGCCGCCTCACCGCCTTCGTGCCCGTCGCCACCGGCCGCCCCCTCGCGGTGCGCCTCCACCAGGCCCTGCACGCCGCCCGCGAGGCCATCGACTACCAGCGCGCCACCGGCGGCATGGACGCCTTCGACGCCGCCGTCGAGGCGGGCGTGAGCCACGAGCTCACCGAGGCGCTGGTCGCCCTCGTCCGGGGCACGGAAGGCGCCCGGATCGCCGTCGAGTGGGCCCCGGCGGCCGGTGTGCCCGAGGGCTGCGCACCCACCGCCGAGCCCGTCGAGTTCTCGCCCGGCGACCTGGCCGTGCTGCGCGCGGCAGGCGCCCGCTACCTGCACGAGGAACCCGCCGTGCCGGTGCGGATCACCGGAGCGGTGGTCCGGATGCGCAGGTCCGGGCCGCGCGGCGAGGGCACCGTACGCCTGCGGGTGCTGGCCGGGGCCGATGTGCCGAACGTCCGGATCACCCTGGACGAGGAGGCGTACCGGATCGCCGGGCACGCCCACCTCGTCGGGCTGCCGGTGCGGGTGCACGGCAGACTGGAGAGCCGGGGCGGATTCCGCCGCCTCACCGGGGCCCACGGCGTCGTACCCGTGCAGGTCGACGACGCCGAGCGGGACCGGCTGATGAAGGAGCTCCAGGAGAACCTCGACTTCTTCGAGGAGGCCTGCGGAGGGGACTGCGGGGACTGATTTCGCGGTGGGCGGTCCGGGGTCGGTACGATCCTTACTCGTGCGCGCGCTCCGGTATGGCGCACGCAACCCCACCTTCAGTCAGGAGAGACCGGTGTCAGACGTCCGTGTGATCATCCAGCGCGATTCCGAGCGGGAAGAACGCGTGGTGACGACGGGCACTACGGCCGCCGAGCTCTTCGCCGGCGAGCGTTCCATCGTCGCCGCGCGCGTGGCCGGCGAGCTCAAGGACCTGTCGTACGCCCTGTCCGACGGCGACGAGGTCGAGGGCGTCGAGATCTCCTCCGAGGACGGCCTGAACATCCTGCGCCACTCCACCGCGCACGTCATGGCGCAGGCCGTGCAGGAGCTGTTCCCCGAGGCCAAGCTCGGCATCGGCCCGCCCGTCAAGGACGGCTTCTACTACGACTTCGACGTCGAGAAGCCGTTCACGCCCGAGGATCTCAAGGCCATCGAGAAGAAGATGCAGGAGATCCAGAAGCGCGGGCAGAAGTTCGCCCGCCGCGTCGTGACCGACGAGGCCGCCCGCGAGGAGCTGGCGAACGAGCCGTACAAGCTGGAGCTGATCGGCCTCAAGGGCTCCGCGTCCAGCGACGACGGGGCGGACGTCGAGGTCGGCGCCGGCGAGCTGACGATCTACGACAACCTGGACGCCAAGACCGGCGAGCTGTGCTGGAAGGACCTCTGCCGGGGCCCCCACCTGCCGTCGACCCGCGCGATCCCGGCGTTCAAGCTGATGCGCAACGCGGGCGCCTACTGGCGCGGCAGCGAGAAGAACCCCATGCTGCAGCGCATCTACGGCACCGCCTGGCCCACCAAGGACGAGCTGAAGGCGCACCTGGAGTTCCTCGCCGAGGCCGAGAAGCGCGACCACCGCAAGCTCGGCAGCGAGCTCGACCTGTTCTCCATCCCGGAGCAGATCGGCTCCGGCCTCGCCGTCTTCCACCCCAAGGGCGGCATCATCCGCCGGGTCATGGAGGACTACTCGCGCAAGCGGCACGAGGAGGCGGGCTACGAGTTCGTCTACACCCCGCACGCGACGAAGGGGAAGCTCTTCGAGACCTCGGGCCACCTGGACTGGTACGCCGACGGCATGTACCCGCCCATGCAGCTCGACGAGGGCGTGGACTACTACCTCAAGCCCATGAACTGCCCGATGCACAACCTGATCTTCGACGCGCGCGGGCGTTCCTACCGGGAACTGCCGCTGCGCCTGTTCGAGTTCGGCACGGTGTACCGGTACGAGAAGTCGGGCGTCGTGCACGGCCTGACCCGCGCCCGCGGCTTCACCCAGGACGACGCGCACATCTACTGCACCCGCGAGCAGATGTCCGAGGAGCTCGACAAGCTCCTCACCTTCGTCCTGGAGCTGCTGCGCGACTACGGGCTGAACGATTTCTACCTGGAGCTGTCCACCAAGGACCCGGAGAAGTTCGTCGGCTCCGACGAGGCCTGGGAGGAGGCGACCGAGACGCTGCGCCAGGTCGCCGAGAAGCAGGGCCTCCCGCTCGTCCCGGACCCGGGCGGCGCCGCCTTCTACGGCCCGAAGATCTCCGTCCAGGCCAAGGACGCCATCGGCCGCACCTGGCAGATGTCGACCATCCAGCTCGACTTCAACCTGCCGGAGCGCTTCGACCTGGAGTACACCTCCGCCGACGGCTCCAAGCAGCGCCCGGTCATGATCCACCGCGCGCTGTTCGGCTCGATCGAGCGGTTCTTCGCGGTGCTCCTGGAGCACTACGCGGGCGCCTTCCCGGCGTGGCTGGCCCCGGTCCAGGCGGTCGGCATCCCGATCGGCGACGCGCACGTCGAGTACCTGGAGAAGTTCGCCGCCGCGGCCAGGAAGCAGGGGCTGCGGGTCGAGGTCGACTCCTCCTCGGACCGTATGCAGAAGAAGATCCGCAACGCCCAGAAGCAGAAGGTGCCCTTCATGGTCATCGCGGGCGACGAGGACATGTCCCACGGCTCCGTGTCCTTCCGCTACCGCGACGGCTCCCAGGAGAACGGCATCCCGTTCGACGAGGCCATCGCGAAGATCCTCAAGGTCGTCGAGGAACGCGCGCAGGTCTGATCACACGGTGCGAAGGCCCCCGGGGGGATCCCGGGGGCCTTTTCCGTACCCCCAGCTCTACGCCATATGCTGCACTGCATGACGAGTGAGCCGGAGCAGCAGCTGGGAGTGGGGACACAGGACGCGTTCCAGCGTCTGTGGACGCCCCACCGGATGGCCTACATCCAGGGCGAGAACAAGCCGACCGGCCCGGGCGCCGGCGACGGCTGCCCCTTCTGCTCGATCCCGGCCAAGTCCGACGAGGACGGGCTGGTCGTCCGGCGCGGCGAGCAGGTCTACGCCGTGCTCAACCTGTACCCGTACAACGGCGGCCACCTGATGACCGTGCCCTACCGCCACGTCGCCGACTACACGGACCTCACGGCGGGGGAGACCGCCGAGCTCGGCGAGCTCACCAAGCAGGCGATGACGGCCCTGCGCACCGCCTCCGGCGCCCACGGCTTCAACATCGGCATGAACCAGGGCTCGGTCGCCGGCGCCGGCATCGCGGCCCACCTGCACCAGCACATCGTGCCGCGCTGGGGCGGCGACACGAACTTCATGCCGGTGGTGGGGCACACGCGGGTGCTGCCGCAGCTGCTGGCCGACACGAGGAAGATGCTGGCGGAGGCCTGGCCGGCCACCTGAGCCGGGCGGTTTCAGTCAGCCCGTCCGGCGCTTGAGGACGAGGCCGTTCAGGCCGATGGGGGTCCGGGGGCGAAGCCCCCGGGAACACCAGCCCCCACCGGCCCGCGGACGATCAACTACGCGTCGTACACATCCGCCTTCTTCGGCGAAGCCTCCTGCACCGCCCCACTGAGCGCCGCCGAACGCGCCCCGAACTTCTCCACGTTCACGCCGTTCTCCTTCAGCACCTTCAGCGCCGCCGCGTGCACCACCCGCAGCACGGGCGTGGCCGCCCGCAACGCGTCGTCCGCCATGAACCGGTGCCGCCACGGCTGGTCCGCCCACGCGTGCCGCAGGCCGAACGGCTCCGGCAGCGTGAGACTGCCGCCGAGCCACTTCAGCAGCGGCGGGTACCAGGTCAGCGGGGCCCGCGCGGCCAGCCGTACCACCTCGTCGGCGTCGATCAGGGGGAGCTTCACGGAGCGGGTCTCCCAGAACCGCAAGGCCTTCTGGACCGTCTTCTCCTTGGCCGCGGGCTTCTCGTTGAACAGGGAGTGGACCGGGCCCAGAGCGTGGCCGGTGACCTCGATGCGCAGGGTGTCGTGCAGCACGGTCACCGTGATCAGCATCGTGATCACCAGGTGGCCGTCCCAGAGGGTCCACTGCACCCCCAGGTAGTGCCGGTCGCCGCTGCCGAACTGCTGCTTGTTGCAGATGTCCTGCACGGCGTGCGTCCGGATCGTGTACGCCTCGACGTCGGTGCCGCTGGGCCGGGACACCTCCGTCGCCTTCTCGCCGATCGGGGTGACGATCCAGTGCGTGATGGTCGGCTTGGGGAAGCCGCCGGTGTTGATGGACGTGCGCTCCAGCATGCCCAGGCCGCCCTGGATCGCCACGATGACGTCCCAGCTGCGGAAGGGGTGGAAGTCCTTGCCCGGCTCGGCGGAGACCAGCTCCTCGGCCAGCTGCCAGCTGCCCCACCGCGTGCCCATGCCGAGTATGCCCTTGGGACCGGCGTAGAAGACCGAGTTGGACCGCTGCTCGGCGGCCAGGCGGGCCAGCTCCTTGCGGACCTGCTCGGCCGCGTCGCCGGGGTTGCCCGGGACGGCCTCGGGGATCTTGGCGCCGACGCCGCCGCCGGACAGCAGGCTCGACCAGCGCTCCCGCAGGTCACGGGCGGTCCGCTCGCAGATCTGCTTGGCCCAGAACCAGCCCACGACCGGCATGATGATCGCCGCGCGCCCGTACCAGGCCCAGAAGCCCGTGAACGGCATGCGGATCAGGAACAGCACGGCGAGCGCGCCCACCGCGACCAGCAGCGTCGTGGCGAGGGCGCCCGCGCGCTTGTCCTCGCGCTTGGCCATGGTGGTGCGCAGCGTGAACACCAGCAGCCACACGAGGAAGCCCGGCAGGAAGAGCACCCCGCAGATCACCGTGATCGCCGAGAGCCAGTTGTCGCGGTCGCGGCGGATGCGGTGGGCCGCCAGGCAGTGCTCCACGACGACCTGGGGCTCGATGCCGAAGGACTGGATGACCGGCTTGCGCCCGGCCCCCAGCATCCGGTCGATCACCGCGCGCGAGAAGGCCTCGCCGAACCTGGGGCGGAAGATCTTCGCCCACGGCCGCGGCGGGGTGACCTTGGACTGGTGCCATTCGTTGTCGGCGTTCAGGATCTTGGAGACCTCGTCGTCCCGGTACGCCGCCGCGGCCAGCGCATAGGTCGCCGCCGTCTGGCCGCTCGCACCCGCCAGAGGCACCTGGGCCCCTGGACTGAAGTCGAATCCGTCCGTCACTGCCGCCCCCATCGCTGCCGCATCCGCATCTGCGGCCTTCCCGACTTCCGCGCTCCGCACACCTGTTGATCAGGTCATCAGCGTATCCGTCCGCACCGGCATCCGTCGGCGGGCGGCCCGTCAAGCCGCCCGCCGCCCCGGAGGGGAGCCCTCACCAGGGCACTTGGTGGCGCCGGGGCGCCAACTAGGAGGCCTTGCGCGCCTCTTCACGCACCCGTTCCGCGACCTGCGCCGGCATCGCCTCGTGCCGCGCGTAACGGCGGCTGAAGCGGGCCGTGCCGTGCGTCATCGACCGCAGGTCCACCGCGTACCGGCCGATCTCGATCTCGGGCACCTCGGCCCGGATCAGGGTGCGCCCGCCGGGTGTCTGCTCGGTGCCGAGCAGCCGGCCGCGCCGGCCGGACAGGTCGCTCATCACGCTGCCCACGTAGTCGTCGCCGACCAGCACCGACACCTCGGCCACCGGCTCCAGCAGATGGATCTTCGCGTCGGCCGCGGCCTCCCGCAGCGCGAGCGCGCCGGCCGTCTGGAACGCGGCGTCGGAGGAGTCCACCGAATGCGCCTTGCCGTCCAGGAGCGTCACACGCACGTCGATGAGCGGATGCCCGGCGGCGACTCCCTTCGCGGCCTGGGCCCGGACGCCCTTCTCCACCGAGGGGATGAACTGCCGGGGCACCGCGCCGCCGACGACCTTGTCCACGAACTCGATGCCGGAGCCGCCCGGCAGCGGCTCGACCTCGATCTCGCAGATGGCGAACTGCCCGTGCCCGCCGGACTGCTTGACGTGCCGGCCGCGCCCGGCCGACCTGGTCGCGAAGGTCTCGCGCAGGGACACCCTGTGCGGGACGACGTCGACCTGGACGCCGTACCGGCTGCGCAGCCGCTCCAGGGCGACGTCCGCGTGCGCCTCGCCCAGGCACCACAGGACCACCTGGTGGGTGTCCTGGTTCTGCTCCAGCCGCATCGTCGGGTCCTCGGCGACCAGCCGGGACAGGCCCTGCGACAGCTTGTCCTCGTCCGGTTTGCTGTGCGCCTGGATGGCCAGCGGCAGCAGCGGGTCGGGCATCTGCCACGGCTCCATGAGCAGCGGGTCGTCCTTCGCGGACAGGGTGTCGCCGGTCTCGGCGCGGCTGAGCTTGGCCACGCAGGCCAGGTCGCCGGCGATCACGTGCGACACCGGGCGCTGCTGCTTGCCGAACGGCGTGGACAGGGCGCCGATCCGCTCGTCGACGTCGTGGTCCTCGTGCCCCCGGTCGGCCAGCCCGTGCCCGGAGACGTGGACCGTCTGGTCGGCGCGCAGGGTGCCGGAGAACACGCGGATCAGCGACAGCCGGCCGACGTACGGGTCCGAGGACGTCTTCACGACCTCGGCGACCAGCGGGGCGTCCGGGTCGCACGGCTTCAGCTCGCGCGGCTTGCCGTCGATCGTCGTGACCCGCACCGTCTCGTGCTCCAGCGGCGTCGGGAAGCCGCGCGTGACGAGTTCCAGCAGCTCGACCGTGCCGAGCCCCTGCCGGCCGCCCTCGGCCGCGGGGGCGGCGGCCAGGACGGGGAAGAAGACCCCGCGCGCCACGGCCCGCTCCAGGTCGTCGATGAGCGTCTTGACATCGACCGGCTCCCCGCCGAGATAGCGGTCCATGAGGGTCTCGTCCTCGCTCTCCGAGATGATCCCCTCGATCAGCCGGTTGCGGGCCTCCTCGATCAGCGGCAGCTGGTCCTCGCCCGGCTCCGACTCCTTGCGCTCACCGGTCGAGTAGTCGAAGAGCTTCTGCGACAGCAGCCCGATCAGCCCGGTCACGGGCGCGTGCCCGTCGGGCGCCTGCGGGCCGTGCAGCGGCAGGTAGAGCGGCAGGACCGCGTCCGGGTCGTCCGCGCCGAAGGCCTCCGCGCAGATCCGCGTCATCTCCTCGAAGTCGGCGCGCGCCGCCTCCAGGTGCGTGACGACGATGGCCCGGGGCATCCCCACGGCCGCGCACTCCTCCCACACCATGCGCGTCGAGCCGTCCACGCCGTCCGAGGCCGAGACGACGAAGAGGGCCGCGTCCGCCGCCCGCAGACCGGCCCTGAGCTCACCGACGAAGTCGGCGTATCCGGGGGTGTCGAGGAGGTTGACCTTGATGCCGTCCCACTCGACGGGCACCAGGGAGAGCTGCACCGAGCGCTGCTGCCGGTGCTCGATCTCGTCGTAGTCGGAGACGGTGCCGCCGTCCTCCACGCGGCCCGCCCGGTTCACCGCCCCCGCCGTCAGCGCGAGGGCCTCCACCAACGTCGTCTTGCCCGATCCGGAGTGGCCGACCAGCACCACATTCCGTACGGACTGGGGGTGGTCGGCCGCCTGTGCCCTGCCGGCGGCTCCGGGGTGTGTCTGTGCCTTGTCGCCCATGATCCTGCCTCCCGTGCACGGTGAGGTCACTGTGGGCGCGGACACGCGGGATCCGCGTGCGGTGCGGCTCCGGCGACGCCCGCGGTTCTTCGACCTTCCCACTCCCGTCACGGCGCGTCCATACGAACGACGTCATCGCGACTCGCACCAGCCGCTTGACGGTTCAACCGAAGGGGTCCGGGTGCCCACCCCTCGCCCGCACGCGCGCGTGGCTACGATGGGCCAGCCGGTGGCCAGCAGGGGCCAGACGGCGACACCGACCCTCGGGAAGGCCATGCTGAACAAGTACGCGCGTGCATTCTTCACGCGTGTCCTCACACCGTTCGCCGCGTTTCTGATCCGGCGGGGCGTCAGCCCCGACACCGTCACGCTCATCGGCACCGCCGGGGTGGTCGCGGGCGCGCTGGTCTTCTACCCCATGGGCGAGTTCTTCTGGGGCACGGTCGTGATCACGCTGTTCGTGTTCTCCGACCTCGTCGACGGCAACATGGCCCGCCAGCTCGGCCGCTCCAGCCGCTGGGGCGCCTTCCTGGACTCCACGCTCGACCGGGTCGCCGACGGCGCGATCTTCGGCGGCTTCATCCTCTGGTACGCGGGCGGCGGCGACGACCTCGTCCTGTGCGCCGTGTCGATCTTCTGCCTGGCCAGCGGGCAGGTGGTGTCGTACACCAAGGCCCGCGGCGAGTCGATCGGCCTGCCGGTCGCGGTCAACGGCCTCGTCGAGCGGGCCGAGCGGCTGGTGATCTCGCTGGTCGCGGCCGGGCTCTCGGGTCTGCACGCGTTCGGTGTCCCGGGCATCCAGTACCTGCTGCCGGTCGCCCTGTGGATCGTCGCCGTGGGCAGCCTGGTCACGCTGATCCAGCGGGTCGTCACGGTCCGCCGGGAGTCCGCCGAGGCCGAGGAGGCGGCGGCCGCGCAGGACCGTGCCGGCGCGCAGGACAATGGGGGCGAGCAGCACAACGCCTCCCACGGGAGCGAGGCGGCCACGTGAGCGCCCAGGACCGGTTGACGGACGCGCTGTACGGCCTCGGCTGGGGCACCGTCAAGAAGCTCCCCGAGCCGGTCGCCGTACGGCTGGGGCACACCATCGCCGACCTCGCCTGGAAACAGCGCGGCAAGGGCGTGCAGCGGCTGGAGAGCAACTACGCGCGCGTGGTGCCCGGCGCGAGCCCCGAGCGCCTCGCCGAGCTGTCGCGCGCGGGCATGCGCTCCTACCTGCGCTACTGGATGGAGTCCTTCCGCCTCCCGGCCTGGAGCGCGGAGCGTGTCAAGGCCGGCTTCGAGCCCAAGGACCTGCACCACCTCACCGAGGGCCTGGCCGCCGGCAAGGGCGTCATACTCGCCCTCCCGCACCTGGCCAACTGGGACCTGGCCGGCGCCTGGGTCACCACCAAGCTCGGCATCCCCTTCACCACGGTTGCCGAGCGCCTGAAGCCGGAGACGCTGTACGACCGGTTCGTCGCCTACCGCGAGGGCCTCGGCATGGAGGTCCTGCCGCACAGCGGCGGCACCGCCTTCGGCACCCTGGCCCGGCGGCTGCGCGACGGCGGCCTGGTCTGCCTGGTCGCCGACCGCGACCTGTCCGCCTCCGGCGTCGAGGTCGGCTTCTTCGGCGACACCGCCCGGATGCCGGCCGGACCGGCCCTGCTCGCCCAGCAGACGGGCGCGCTGCTGCTGCCCGTCACGCTCTGGTACGACGACTCGCCCGTGATGCGCGGCCGGGTCCACCCGCCGGTCGAGGTGCCCGAGTCAGGCACGCGCGCCGAGAAGACGTCTGTCATGACACAGGCGCTGGCCGACGCCTTCGCCACGGGGATCGCCGACCATCCGGAGGACTGGCACATGCTGCAGCGCTTGTGGCTCGCGGACCTCGACCCTGCGAAGGGGACCTCGTGAGGATCGGCATCGTCTGCCCGTACTCCTGGGACGTACCGGGCGGCGTCCAGTTCCACATCCGGGATCTGGCCGAGTACTTCATCCGCCTCGGCCACGAGGTGTCCGTCCTCGCCCCGGCCGACGACGACACCCCGCTGCCGCCGTACGTCGTCTCCGCCGGGCGCGCCGTGCCCGTGCCGTACAACGGCTCGGTGGCCCGGCTGAACTTCGGCTTCCTGAGCGCCGCCCGGGTGCGCCGCTGGCTGCACGACGGCGCGTTCGACGTCATCCACATCCACGAGCCGACCTCGCCCTCCCTGGGCCTGCTCACCTGCTGGGCCGCCCAGGGGCCGATCGTGGCCACGTTCCACACCTCCAACCCGCGCTCCCGCGCGATGATCGCCGCGTACTCGATCCTCCAGGCCGCCCTGGAGAAGATCAGCGCCCGGATCGCGGTGAGCGAGTACGCCCGCCGCACCCTCGTCGAGCACCTCGGCGGGGACGCGGTGGTGATCCCGAACGGCGTCGACGTCGACTTCTTCGCCCAGGCCGAGCCGAAGGCCGAGTGGCAGGGCGACACGATCGGCTTCATCGGGCGCATCGACGAGCCCCGCAAGGGACTGCCGGTGCTCATGAGGGCCCTGCCGAAGATCCTCGCCGCCCGGCCGCAGACGCGGCTGCTGGTCGCCGGGCGCGGTGACGAGGAGGAGGCGGTGGAGTCCCTGCCGGTCGAGCTGCGCTCCCGCGTGGAGTTCCTCGGCATGGTCAGCGACGAGGACAAGGCCCGCTTCCTGCGCAGCGTCGACCTGTACGTCGCGCCCAACACCGGCGGCGAGAGCTTCGGCATCATCCTCGTCGAGGCCATGTCCGCCGGAGCCCCCGTCCTCGCCTCCGACCTGGACGCCTTCGCGCAGGTCCTGGACCGGGGGGCGGCCGGGGAACTCTTCCCGAACGAGGACGCCGACGCCCTGGCCGACGCGGCCGTACGGCTCCTGGCGGACCCGGAGCGCCGCGCCGAGCTGCGGGAGCGGGGCAGCGCCCACGTCCGCCGCTTCGACTGGTCGACCGTCGGCGCGGACATCCTGTCCGTGTACGAGACGGTGACGGCGGGAGCGGCGGCGGTGGCCGAGGACGAGCGGACGACGGGGCTCTGGGGCCGGCTGGGGCTGGCGCGGGATTGATTCCGGCCATGCGGTGGTGCGGTTCGACCGGGCCTTCGGCGGGCCGACCCGTGATCCCTCCCGGCCGGCACCCCGCACATGCGGAGCCGGGCGAACGGAACCGGTGAGCGATCCGGGGCAGGACAGGGCAGGGCGGGGTGAACCGGCGTCTCCCTCCTGCCGCTAGCCTTGCCGCCCGTGACCACCACTCTCATCTGGATCGCCGTGGCCCTGGTCGCGGTCGGGCTCTACCTGAGCTGGACCGCCGGCCGCCTCGACCGCCTCCACGCCCGGATCGACGCCGCCCGGGCCGCCCTGGACGCGCAGTTGCTGCGCCGCGCCTCGGTGGCGCAGGAACTGGCCACGTCGGGGGTGCTGGACCCGGCCGCTTCCATCGTGCTGTACGAGGCCGCGCACGCCGCCCGGCAGGCGGAGGAGGAGCAGCGGGAGGTCGCGGAGAGCGAACTGAGCCAGGCGCTGCGCGCCGTCTTCGGGGAGACGCAGCAGGTGGAGGCGGTGCGCGAGGCGCCGGGCGGCGAGGAGGCCGCCGAGGAACTCGCGCAGGCGGTGCGGCGCGTCCCCATGGCCCGCCGCTTCCACAACGACGCCGTACGGGCCGCGCGTGCCCTGCGCCGCCACCGCAAGGTCCGCTGGTTCCGCCTCGCGGGCCACGCCCCGTTCCCGATGGCCTTCGAGATGGACGACGAGCCACCGGAGGCGCTCGTGGCCCGGGCCGCCTGAGCCCCGTTCACGCGCCGTCAACCGGCCGTGTACCGAAAAAGGATCCACAGCGTTCCCATTGGCCCTTGCTGTGGCCTGGTCCCCTCACGTTTCCTCGGTGCTGCAGAAAACCCTCTTTCCCACCAGCGAGGTCATCCGTGTCCATCTCCGAGAACCAGGCCCCCGAGACCGGCACCGCGCGTGTGAAGCGCGGCATGGCCGAGCAGCTCAAGGGCGGCGTCATCATGGACGTCGTCACACCGGAGCAGGCGAAGATCGCCGAGGACGCGGGTGCCGTCGCCGTCATGGCCCTGGAGCGGGTCCCGGCCGACATCCGCAAGGACGGCGGCGTGGCCCGCATGTCCGACCCGGACATGATCGAGGGCATCATCGAGGCCGTCTCCATCCCGGTCATGGCCAAGTCCCGCATCGGCCACTTCGTCGAGGCCCAGGTCCTGCAGTCCCTCGGCGTCGACTACATCGACGAGTCCGAGGTCCTCACCCCGGCCGACGAGGTCAACCACTCCGACAAGTGGGCCTTCACCACCCCCTTCGTCTGCGGCGCCACCAACCTGGGCGAGGCCCTGCGCCGCATCGCCGAGGGCGCCGCGATGATCCGCTCCAAGGGCGAGGCCGGCACCGGCAACGTCGTCGAGGCCGTCCGCCACCTGCGCCAGATCAAGAACGAGATCGCCAAGCTGCGCGGCTTCGACAACAACGAGCTGTACGCCGCCGCCAAGGAGCTGCGCGCCCCGTACGAGCTGGTCAAGGAAGTCTCCGAGCTGGGCAAGCTCCCGGTCGTGCTGTTCTCCGCCGGCGGTGTCGCCACCCCGGCCGACGCCGCGCTGATGCGCCAGCTCGGCGCCGAGGGCGTCTTCGTCGGCTCCGGCATCTTCAAGTCCGGCGACCCGGCCAAGCGCGCCGCCGCCATCGTCAAGGCCACCACCTTCTACGACGACCCGAAGATCATCGCGGACGCGTCCCGCAACCTCGGCGAGGCCATGGTCGGCATCAACTGCGACACCCTCCCCGAGGCCGAGCGCTACGCCAACCGCGGCTGGTAAGGCACAGGAACCCATGAGTGACACCCCCGTCATAGGCGTCCTGGCCCTCCAGGGCGACGTACGGGAGCACCTCGTCGCCCTGGCCGCGGCCGACGCCGTGGCCAGGCCGGTGCGGCGCCCCGAAGAACTCGCCGAGGTGGACGGCCTCGTCATCCCCGGCGGCGAGTCCACCACCATCTCCAAGCTGGCCATCCTGTTCGGCGTGATGGAGCCCCTCCGCGCGCGCGTGCGGGACGGCCTGCCCGTCTACGGCACCTGCGCCGGCATGATCATGCTCGCCGACAAGATCCTCGACCCGCGCTCGGGCCAGGAGACCGTCGGCGGCATCGACATGATCGTGCGCCGCAACGCCTTCGGACGGCAGAACGAGTCCTTCGAGGCGGCCGTCGCCGTCGAGGGCGTCGAGGGCGACCCCGTGGAGGGCGTCTTCATCCGCGCCCCGTGGGTCGAGTCCGTCGGCGCCGCCGCCGAAGTGCTCGCCGAGCACGACGGCCATATCGTCGCGGTCCGCCAGGGCAACGCGCTGGCCACGTCGTTCCACCCGGAACTGACCGGCGACCACCGTGTGCACGCCCTGTTCGTCGACATGGTGCGGGCGAACCGGACAGCCGAGTCCTTGTAGGATTCCTGCGTTCGTTGCTGAGATGGGTTACGCGAAGGAGACAGGCAGATGTCCGGCCACTCTAAATGGGCCACGACGAAGCACAAGAAGGCCGTCATCGATGCCAAGCGCGGCAAGCTCTTCGCGAAGCTGATCAAGAACATCGAGGTGGCGGCGCGGATGGGCGGCGCCGACCCCGAGGGCAACCCGACGCTCTACGACGCCATCCAGAAGGCGAAGAAGTCGTCGGTCCCCAACAAGAACATCGACTCCGCGGTCAAGCGCGGCGCGGGCCTGGAGGCCGGCGGCGCCGACTACGAGACGATCATGTACGAGGGCTACGGCCCGAACGGCGTCGCGGTGCTCATCGAGTGCCTCACCGACAACCGCAACCGCGCCGCCTCCGAGGTCCGCGTCGCCATGACCCGCAACGGCGGCTCCATGGCCGACCCGGGCTCGGTGTCGTACCTGTTCAACCGCAAGGGCGTCGTGATCGTCCCCAAGGGCGAGCTGACCGAGGACGACGTCCTCGGCGCCGTCCTGGACGCCGGTGCCGAGGAGGTCAACGACCTCGGCGAGACCTTCGAGGTCATCAGCGAGGCCACCGACCTGGTCGCGGTCCGCACCGCCCTCCAGGACGCCGGCATCGACTACGACTCCGCCGACGCCAACTTCGTCCCGACCATGCAGGTCGAGCTGGACGAGGAGGGCGCCAAGAAGATCTTCAAGCTGATCGACGCGCTGGAGGACAGCGACGACGTGCAGAACGTCTTCGCCAACTTCGACGTCAGCGACGAGGTCATGGAGAAGGTCGACGCCTGACACGCGCGCGGGTTCAACGGGCCGACGGGACACACCCCGTCGGCCCGTCGCGTTGTCGGTGGCACCCGATAGCCTGCACAAACAGGCGAGCGAATGGGAGGGCGCGTGCGCGTTCTGGGGGTGGACCCGGGGCTGACCCGGTGCGGTGTCGGCGTGGTCGAGGGCGTCGCGGGACGGCCGCTCACCATGATCGGCGTCGGCGTGGTCCGCACGCCCGCCGACGCCGACCTCGGCCACCGCCTCGTCGCCATCGAGCAGGGCATCGAGCAGTGGCTCGACGAGCACCGGCCGGAGTTCGTCGCCGTCGAGCGCGTCTTCAGCCAGCACAACGTCCGGACGGTGATGGGCACGGCCCAGGCCAGCGCCGTCGCCATGCTCTGCGCGGCCCGCCGCGGCATCCCCGTCGCCCTGCACACCCCCAGCGAGGTCAAGGCCGCCGTGACCGGCAGCGGCCGGGCCGACAAGGCCCAGGTGGGCGCGATGGTGACCCGGCTGCTCCGGCTCAGCGCACCGCCCAAGCCCGCCGACGCGGCCGACGCCCTCGCCCTCGCCATCTGCCACATCTGGCGCGCGCCCGCGCAGAACCGACTCCAGCAGGCCGTCGCCCTGCACGCCACCCAAGCATCGAAAGGCCGTACGGCATGATCGCCTTCGTCAGCGGCACGGTCGCCGCGCTCGCCCCCGACGCCGCGGTCGTCGAGGTCGGCGGTGTCGGCATGGCCGTCCAGTGCACGCCGAACACGCTGTCCACGCTCCGCACGGGCCAACCCGCCAAGCTCCACACGTCCCTGGTCGTGCGCGAGGACTCGCTCACGCTCTACGGCTTCGCGGACGACGACGAACGGCAGGTCTTCGAGCTGCTCCAGACCGCGAGCGGCGTGGGCCCCAGACTCGCCCAGGCCATGCTCGCCGTCCACACCCCGGACGCCCTGCGCCGGGCCGTGGCCACCGCCGACGAGAAGGCCCTCACCGCCGTCCCCGGCATCGGCAAGAAGGGCGCCCAGAAACTCCTCCTGGAGCTGAAGGACCGCCTCGGCGCCCCCGTCGGCGCCCCGGCCGTCGGCACGCCCGTCAGCACCGGCTGGCGCGACCAGCTGCACGCCGCCCTGATCGGCCTCGGATACGCGACCCGGGAGGCCGACGAGGCGGTGTCCGCCGTGGCCCCGCAGGCCGAGGCCGCCGAGGGCACACCCCAGGTGGGCCAGCTGCTGAAGGCGGCCCTGCAGACCCTGAACCGCGCCCGATAGTCCGCACCGAGCCAGTCCGCACCGAGCCAGTCCGCACCGAGATCCCGAGGCACACTCCATGAACTGGGACGACACGACCGACGCCGACGCCGCCGAGCGGCTGGTGGGCCCGGTCGCCGACCGTGAGGACCAGGCCGTCGAGGCCGCCCTGCGCCCCAAGGACCTGGGCGAGTTCATCGGCCAGGAGAAGGTCCGCGAGCAGCTCGACCTCGTGCTGCGGGCGGCACGCGCGCGGGGCGCCACCGCCGACCACGTACTGCTCTCCGGCGCCCCCGGCCTCGGCAAGACCACCCTGTCGATGATCATCGCGGCCGAGATGGGCGCCCCCATCCGCATCACCTCGGGCCCCGCCATCCAGCACGCCGGCGACCTCGCCGCGATCCTCTCCTCGCTCCAGGAGGGCGAGGTCCTCTTCCTCGACGAGATCCACCGCATGTCCCGGCCCGCCGAGGAGATGCTGTACATGGCGATGGAGGACTTCCGCGTCGACGTCATCGTCGGCAAGGGCCCCGGCGCCACCGCCATCCCGCTGGAGCTGCCCCCCTTCACCCTGGTCGGCGCCACCACCCGCGCGGGCCTGCTGCCGCCCCCGCTGCGCGACCGCTTCGGCTTCACCGCCCACATGGAGTTCTACGAACCGGCCGAACTGGAGCGGGTCATCCACCGCTCGGCGAACCTCCTGGAGGTCGAGATCGAGCCGGACGGCGCCGCCGAGATCGCCGGCCGCTCCCGCGGCACGCCCCGCATCGCCAACCGCCTGCTCCGCCGCGTCCGGGACTACGCCCAGGTCAAGGCCGACGGGCTGATCACCAAGGACATCGCGGCGGCCGCCCTCGCCGTCTACGAGGTGGACGCGCGCGGCCTCGACCGCCTCGACCGGGGGGTCCTGGAAGCCCTGCTCAAGCTGTTCGGCGGCGGCCCCGTCGGCCTGTCCACGCTGGCGGTCGCGGTGGGGGAGGAGCGCGAGACGGTCGAGGAGGTCGCCGAGCCCTTCCTGGTCCGGGAGGGGCTGCTGGCGCGCACACCGCGCGGCCGGGTCGCCACCCCCGCCGCCTGGGCACATCTCGGCCTCACCCCGCCCCGCTCCCAGACCGCCGGAAACGGACAACAGGACCTGTTCGGGGCGTGACGGCGCCGTCACCGCTCCGCGACGGCGAGGACAGTGGCCGGAGCAGGAACCCCGGTGCCATGCTGAGCGTTGTTCCATGCGCGCGGACTCGCTTAGACTCCGCCGATGCCGCCTTTGTCGGCGGCGTACATACCCCCAACCATCTGGCCGCTCACAGCGCGGTCGTGTGAAGGAAGTACCGACCCGTGAGTCTCCTGACCCTCCTCCCGTTCATCGTGCTCATCGGGGCCATGTTCCTGATGACCCGGTCGGCCAAGAAGAAGCAGCAGCAGGCCGTGGAGATGCGGAACCAAATGCAGCCCGGCAGCGGTGTCCGCACCATCGGGGGCATGTACGCCACGGTCAAGGAGGTGAACGAGGACACCGTCCTCGTCGACGCCGGCCCCGGCGTCGAGCTCCTCTTCGCCAAGAACGCCATCGGTGCCGTCCTCACCGACGACGAGTACAACCGCATCGTCCACGGCATCGAGCACGACCTGAAGTCCGACACCGACATCGTCCCGGACGACGCCTCCTCCCTCACCGAGACCGGCGACTCCGCCGCCGACGCCCCCGCTGACGACAAGGCCGTCGACCTCGGCAAGAAGGACACGGCCGACGAACCGGCCGACGAGGCCCCGGCCGGCGAGGCGAAGACGGACGCAGAGCCGAAGAAGACCGACGGCGACTCCGAGGCGAAGTAGTCGTGTCCCGGGGTGCGCGGGCCGGGGCCCCGCCCCCCCCCGCCCCCCCGACCGCGCCCCCGAACACAAACACCACAAGCAAACCCATGAAAAC
>NZ_JBEYZD010000097.1:0-28926 GCF_040645895.1 Streptomyces olindensis
GCGGTGTGGAGGTGCTCCAGGTGCACGGGCGGGCGCCCGCGGCCGTGCAGGACGCGGTGCTGGCGCCCGGGGAGCGGCGGCGGGTGCTTGGTGGGCCACGGCGCTCTTCACGCGGGTGTGTCAGCCGTTGCGCTTCCAGCGCGGCTTGTCCTCGCGGCGCTGGAAGGAACCGCCGCCGCGGTGGTCGTCACGACGGCCGTACGGACGGTCGTGCCCGCCGGAGCGGAAGCCCGGACGGTCGTCGCGGCGGTCCCGGTTGAAGGGACGGTCGCTGCCCCGGTGCCCACCGCGCTCGTCCCGGCGGAAGCCGCCGCGGTCACGGTCGCGGTTGAAGCCACCGCGGTCGTCACGACGCTCGAACGAACGCCCGCCACGGTCGTCACGGCGCTCGAAGGAACGGCCGCCCCGGTCGTCACGACGGAAGCCGCCGCGCTCACCGCGGTCGCCCCGGTCCGCCCGGTCGTCCCGGCGGAAGCCGCCACGGTCACGGTCGAAGGAACGACCCCCACGGTCCCGGTCCCGGTCACGGTCGCGGTCCCGGTCACGGTCGCGGTTGAACCCACCGCGGTCGTCACGACGCTCGAACGAACGCCCGCCACGGTCACGGTCGCGGTCGCGGTCGAAGGACCGGCCACCCCGGTCACGGTCGAAGGAGCGGTCACCACGGTCACGGTCGAAGGACCGGTCACGGTCGGCGTACCGGTCACGCCCGGCTCCGCCGCGCTCCTCGCGCTCGACGTCCTGCGCGGTCGGCTGCTCCGGCACCGACACCTCGACACCGGCCGGAACCTCCGCGGCCTCGCCGGCCGCCTGGGGCTCCTCGCCGCGCTCGCGCGTGACCCGCGCCAGCAGCCGGTCGGCCTCCTCGCGCAGCTCGTTCGCCCGCCGCTGCGCCCGCTCCAGCTCCTTGGTGAGCTGGGCGACCTCGCGCTCGGCCTGCTGCGCGGCGTTGCCCACCGACTCGGCCTGGACCTCGGTCATCGACCGGGCGCCGGTGATCTCGGCGACCTCCGGGTCGAAGGTGCCCGCGCCCTGGATGATGTGGCGCGTGGCGTCGACGCCCGCGTCCTCCATCAGCCGGAAGATCTGACGCCGCTGGTGCGGCAGCGACAGCGACACGACCGTGCCCGTGCGGCCGGCCCGGGCCGTACGGCCCGCGCGGTGCAGGTAGTCCTTGTGGTCGCCGGCCGGGTCCACGTTCAGCACCAGGTCGATGCCGTCGACGTGGATGCCGCGCGCGGCGACGTCGGTCGCGACGAGGACGTTGACGTACCCGTCCTTGAAGTCGGCCAGGGTCCGCGTCCGCGCGCCCTGGGTCATGCCGCCGTGCAGCGCGTCGGCCTTCACACCGGCGTCGCGCAGCTGCTCGGCGACGCGGTCGGCGCCCAGCTGGGTGCGGACGAAGATGATCGTGCGGCCCTTGCGAGAGGCGATGGCCGCGGTGACCGGCGCCTTGTCCTTGGGCTTCACGATGAGGATGTGGTGCGACATGGTCGTCACGGCGCCCTGGGCGGCGTCGACCTCGTGGCTGACCGGGTTGTCCAGGTACCGGTCGACGAGCGTCTTGATCTCGTTCTCCATGGTCGCGGAGAACAGCATCCGCTGACCGCCCGCGGGGACCTGGTCGAGCAGTTCGGTGACCTCGGGCATGAAGCCCAGGTCCGACATCTGGTCGGCCTCGTCGAGAACGGCGATCTGCACGTTCTCCAGCGAGCAGGCGCCGCGGTTGATGATGTCGCGCAGCCGGCCGGGCGTGGCGACCAGGATGTCGACGCCCTTCTCCAGGGCGTAGATCTGGTTGCCCATGGACGTGCCGCCGCAGACGACCTTCATCTTCAGGCCGAGGACATCGCCGTACGGCTGGAGCGCGTCGGCGACCTGCATGGCGAGTTCACGGGTCGGCGTGAGGATGACGGCGCGCGGCTTGTGCTTCTCGGTCCGGCCGCCGGCGAGCGTGGCCAGGGTCGGCAGACCGAACGACAGGGTCTTGCCGGAGCCGGTGCGGCCCCGGCCGAGGATGTCCTTGCCGGCCAGGGCGTCCGGGATGGTCGCGGCCTGGATCGGGAAGGGGGTGGTCACGCCGTTCTGCGCGAGCTTGCGCACGACACCCTCGGGGAGACCGAGGTCGGCGAAGGTGATCTCGGGAGCGTCTTCGACGGCCTCGTTCTCGGGCACGACGACGTGATCAGTACTGGCGATGGACATGCGAATGCGAAACCTTCCGGAGTCTCAAGTCGGCACGCGCCCGTCAACTCCGTGATTCGCGATTCGCAATACGACCGCCTCTATGCGGTCCACCACGGCAAAGGAGAGTACGCGCCACACGGCGCGCTCTGCGGTGGCGCCGGGCAAGATGGGATCAAACGATCTGCCACCATACGCACTCCGGGCCCCGCAAGGCAAACCGGACTGGTACGGCTGTCTCCATAAGGCGCGCCGGGCGCTGTTTGTTCCCGGCGGAGCGTTCCCGGCGCGACTCCCGGCCCGCCCCGCAGGACGCCCGGCTCGCCCCGCGGGACTACGCCGGTGAGCCCGCCTCCGGCGCCGGCTCCCGCTGGGCGAGCTGCGTCCCCGGCGGCTCGTGCGCGGACGACGACGGCTCCGGCGTCGGCTCCGGGGACGTCGTCGGCTCGGGCGGCGTCGGCGTGGGCTCCGGCTCGGTCGTCCGGGTGGGCGTGGGCTGCGCCGGCGGCTTCGGCGTCGGCTTGGCCGGCTTCACCGGCTTGCCGCCCCGGGGCGCGGACGCGCTCGCGTCCGGGGTCGGCGACGCCTCGGGCGACGCCGACTCGCCGGGCCCGCCGCGCTCGCCCTTCTTCCCCTTCTTGCCCTTGCCGCGCCCGCGCTCACCGTCGGCCGCCGCGGCCCCGAACCCGCCGGCGCCGCCCGACACGGCCGAGCCGCCGTCCGGCGCCTCCCCGCCCCGCTGCGCGGCGGAGTGCGAGGGCTTGGCGCTCCCGCCCGTGTCGTCGTCCCCCACACTCATGCAGCCGGCGGCAGCGGCGACGGCCACGACGGTGGCGGCCAGGCGGGCGGGTACGAACAAGGGGCGCACGGGGCCACCTCCGGGAAGGGTGATGGAGTCAACACCTCCAACTCCCGCCGCCCACAAGAGGACACGCGCCCCGTATTCACAACCCGGTCAGCCGTAGCCGAGGGCGTGAAGGCGCGCGTCGTCGATGCCGAAGTGGTGCGCGATCTCGTGCACCACGGTGATCTCCGTCTCGGCGACGACGTCCTCCCGCGACTCGCACATCCGCAGGGTCGGGTTCCGGTAGATGGTGATCCGGTCCGGCAGCACACCGGCGTACCACTCACCCCGGTCCGTCAGCGGTGTCCCCTCGTACAGTCCGAGCAACTCGGGATCGTCCGCCGGCGGCTCGTCCTCGACGAACACCGCGACGTTGTCCATCAGTCGCGTCAGCTCCAGCGGGATCCGGTCGAGCGCCTCGGCGACCAGCTCCTCGAACTCCTCGCGCGTCATCTCCAGCACAGGCCCATTGTCGGCCACGTCCCCGCCGTACGAGAGCCTTACGGCGTCGCATATCCGGCGCGGGACTTGGGCATACGGGACCAATGGCCCGCGTCCCCGCCGCAGTCCTGAGTGTCCTGAATCCGATCCGCAAGGCCCCGCGCGCCCTGGCCCGCCACTACCGCTCCCGCCAGGCGCCGACCACGATCGAGCTCGTGCCGCAGCCCCATCCGTGGGCCCGCGCGGCGGGACTCGTGGCCGTCGTCCTCTTCGGCGCCTGGCTGGGCCTGCTGGTCGTGGGCAACGTCCGGGTGCCGGTCGGCCCCATGAACACCACGATGGCGCTGCGCCCCTCCTTCACCGGCGGCACGAAGATCAACATCTCGCCCCTGGGCGCCCTCCAGCTGGACAGCCACCTCGCCCCGGTCCGCCTGGACGTGAACGTCGACCAGCTCGACCCGGACCGCTCCCAGGCCCTGGTCGACCACCCCGAGCGTCTCTCCGGCCTCCAGGACGAGGTCACCCAGGACGTCGGCCGCGGCACCCTCGACCTGGCCGTACGGTCGTCCGTGGCCGTCGTCACCGGCGCCACCGCCCTCGGCCTCGCGGTCTACCGCCGCCCCCGCCGCGCCCTGGCCGCCGGGGGCCTCGCCCTCACCCTCCTCGCGGCCTCGGGCGGCACGGCGTACGCCACCTGGCGCCCCGACTCGGTCCTGGAGCCGAAGTTCTCCGGCCTGCTCACCTCGGCCCCGTCCCTGGTCGGCAACGCGCGCAGCATCGTCACGGAATTCGACGTCTACCAGAAGGAATTGGCCCGCCTGGTCACCAACGTGACCAAGCTCTACGACGCCACCTCGACCCTCCCCGCCTACGCGCCCGACCCCTCCACGATCCGGGTGCTGCACGTCTCCGACATCCATCTGAACCCGGCGAGCTGGAAGATCATCGCCTCGCTGGTGGAGCAGTACAAGGTCGATGTGATCGTCGACTCGGGCGACACGATGGACCACGGCACGGCCGCCGAGAACGGCTTCCTTGACCCCATCGAGGACCTCGGGGCGCCCTACGTCTGGGTCCGCGGCAACCACGACTCGATGATCACCCAGCGGTACATGGAGGGCCTGAAGAACGTGCACGTCCTGGACGGCGGCCGGGCCGAGACGATCAAGGGGCTGCGTTTCGCGGGCATCGGCGACCCCCAGTTCACCCCGGACCGCTCGAAGCAGCCCGGCGCCGAGCAGTCCCAGGAGCTGGCCGGTGCCCGCCTGGCCACGGCCCTGCGCGACCAGCGCACCGCGGGCACCCCGGTCGACGTCGCCATGGCCCACGAGCCCTCCGCCGCCCGCGAGGTCGACGGCGAGGTCCCCCTGGTCCTGGCCGGCCATCTCCACCACGACGAGATGGAGGTCCTGAAGTACGGCACCCGGCTCCGCATCGAGGGCTCCACGGGCGGCAGCGGCCTGCGCGCCATCGAGGGCAAGCACCCGGACCCCATCGAGGCGTCGATCCTCTACTTCGACCGGGACACCCGCCATCTCCAGGCCTGGGACGAGATCGAGCTGGGCGGCCTGGGCCTCACGACGGCCGAGGTCAGCCGCCACCTCCCGGAGGAGAACCAGCCCGGTGCCGAGCCGTCCCCGAGCACCCCCTCGGAGACCGGTCCCTCCCCCTCCTCCTAAACCGTTTTGGCGATAGCTCCCGCCATCCCATATGCTTCTCACGTCCCCGACGCGCTGAGAAGCGCCCAGGCGGGCCGATAGCCCTCATCGTCTAGCGGCCTAGGACGCCGCCCTTTCAAGGCGGTAGCACGGGTTCGAATCCCGTTGGGGGCACGCACCACCCTGTGCGACACTGTCGTACGAAGCTTGGTCCTGTGGAGCAGTTTGGAGTGCTCGCCACCCTGTCAAGGTGGAGGCCGCGGGTTCAAATCCCGTCAGGACCGCTGAGGTTTCACGTGAAACCTCGTGGCTGGGTAGCTCAGTTGGTACGAGCGTCCGCCTGAAAAGCGGAAGGTCGCCGGTTCGACCCCGGCCCCAGCCACAACCGCCCTCACCAGGGCTTGAGCCCCTCTCCGTCACCATCGGAGAGGGGCTCTTTCGTGCCGTCTACGCCAACCGGTACGCCAACGCCCTCAGGAGAGGGTGTCCCCAAGCTTCCGGAGCGCCTTCCTCTGTTCGTCCAGCGACGCGTGAGCGTAGACCTTCATGGTCACCCCGATGTCGCTGTGGCCGACGATCTGCCGGACGACGTGGGGCGGCACGCCCAGGTCAAGCAGGAGCGACACAGCGGAGTGACGCAGGTCATGGAACCTGATCTCCAGCCCCAGCCGAGAGCGCAGCGGGTGCCAGCTCCGCCGCAGGTTGTCCGGCTCCAGCGGGGTGCCGATACGGGACGTGAAGATCAGCCCGTGTTCCTTCCACTCGATGCCGGCAGCGGCCCGCTCCCGCGCCTGCCGCTCGCGGTGCTCGGTGAGCGCCTTCACGACGACGGGCGGGAGAGGGACGGTACGCACCGAAGCGAGGGTCTTGGGCTTGACCAGCCTCAGCTCACCGCCGACGCGCTGTAGCGCTCGCTCCACGATCAGCGTTTCCCGGTCCAGGTCGACCGCGTCCCAGCGCAGCCCGAGCAGCTCCCCACGGCGCATCCCCAGGACCAGGGCGAGCACGTACAGCGCGTGCAACCGGTCCTCGGCAGACTCACGGATGAGGAGCCGGGCGTCAGCGACGCTGAGCCCCTTCCCGGTGTCGTACGAGGGCGTGGGGACCTGAACGAGCTGGGCGACGTTCCGCACGATCAGTTCCTCCCGTACGGCGTTCTGGAGGGCGTTGCGGAGCACGGCATGAATGGACTGCACCATGCGGCGGGACAGCAGGGCCTTGCAGCACTCCCCCGTCGCGCAGCACTGCGGCTCCGGCCGTTCCTTGTCCCAGCCGTGCTTGCAGCACTGGCACTCGGAGGCGACACGGGCCAGCCACGTCCGGACCTCGGCGGCCCGCAGGGTGCGGATCTTCTTCCGGCCCAGCCCCGGGATCAGGTGGACCCGGACCACGCTCTCGTAGCCCTGGTAGGTCTTGGGGCGGCGGTTGATCTTCACCACGGTCGCGAGCCAGTAGATCAAGTAGTCCTCCAGGTTCATGTTCGTGTCGGGCACCGGGATGCCCTGGTTCTCCTGCGCCTGGAGTTCGGTGATCTTCTGGCGCACCTCGTCGCGGGTCTTGCCGTAGACCGAGACGCGCTTGCGGATGCCGCTGGTCGTCGTCACGTACACGCGGCCGTGGTACGTGCCGTCCTTGCGGATCGTGATGCTGCCTTCGCCGTTGGCGCGCTTCGCCATCAGGCGGCCTCCCTCAACTGGTTCTGCATGAAGACATGGAGTGCATCGGCGGGCACCCTGCGAGACCGGCCGATCTTGATGCTCTGGAGCTGGTTCGAGCGGATGAGGTCGTAGACCTTGAAGCGGCTGAGGCGCAGGGCCTCCATGACCTCCGGGACCGTCAGCGCCTGGTGTGTGGTGGGCAGGGCGGTGCTCATGCGGAGATCTCCTTGGGGTGAGGAGAGAAAGGCTCAGGATGTGGTTGGCGTCACAATGCTGTGGGTCGCGGCCCATCGCGGCCCAAGCCTGTGACCTGCGGTTTTGCTCGGGGGTCTGCGGCCTATCGCGGCCCAAGCCGTGGGTCGCGATGGGCCGCGATGAGGAGTGCGGAAAGTCCCAGGTCAGACGTGACGGGCCGCGATGGGCCGCGACCCGGGGGATTCTGGGATCACCCGCTGAGTGCGATCCCGTGGTAGGTGGCGATCCGCTCCCCGGAGGGTGCCCGTGGACGCGTGCGGTTGAGCTGGGGGACGACGGAGAGCAGATTGCGGCCGAAGACCTGCTTGGTGCCGGGTTTGACGTTGTTGTCCTCGGCCCACTCCCGCCAGACGGTCCACAGGGTGTCCACCGGCACGGTGCACGCAGGCCCGGTGGTGCACCGTTCGCGGATGAAGGCGCTGGTGGGCGATGCGGTGTCGCGCATGGTGGTGATCGCTTCGCGGCTGGAGGCCGGTTCGGTGATGCGGCCGGCGCGTTCCAGGCGGGCGAGTCCTTCCAGGGCCCAGTTGATGATGCCGGGCATTTCGGCGATGAGCCGGTCGGTGAGTGTGGGGTCTTCCTTGCCCAGCCATGACAGGCGGGTGCTGAGCAGGATGAACCGGTTGGCGATGACGCCGGAGGAGTCGCCGAAGTGCGGCAGTTCGTTGGACAGGATCATCAGCCGGGTGGGCAGCTTGCCGGTCCACTGCTCGCGGTACTTGCGGTCCACGTCGATGGTGTCTTCACCGGAGATCGTCAGCAGCCGCTCTACGACCTGGCTGTTGTCGTTGCCGGCCAGGCGGGCGTCGGAGATGACCGCGAGCGGTTTGCCGACCAGGGTGGACAGGCCGAAGTTCGTGCCGAGTCCGGCGAGCGTCGGCCCGGCCAGGTTTTCCTTGCCGACCAGGGATTTCAGTACGCGGGCGATGGTGCCCTTGCCGGAGCGGGAGGGGCCGACCATGAGCAGGATCTTCTGTTGGTCGGTGCGGCCGGAGATGACGTAGCCGAACCACTCCTGGAGTGCGGTGATGGAGTCGGGGTCGTCCGGCCAGAGCTGCGCCAGAAACCCTTCCCACGTGGGTGCGGTGGCGTCGGGGTCGTAGGGGAAGGGCACAGCGACGTGGTTGAAGAACTCCGGGGTGTGCGGCAGGAGTGCCCGGTCCCGAATGCGCAGCAACCCGTTCTGACAGGCCACGATGGGGCCGTGGTCCTGTCCGGTGTCCCCGTGGTCGTCGATCCATGTGGGGGCGTCGGTGTCGGTGGGCAGGAGGGTGATGGCGCTCATGGCGTCGAGCAGGTTGCTGATCTTCGGTTTCGTGGGTGCCCAGTCGCGTTCCTCGGTCTCGCCGTCCTTGCCGGGAGCCTGAAACACGGCGTGCTCCAGCCGCTCGTACATGTGCTTGCGGACTTGGGCTTCGTCCAGCTCGCGCCAGCAGGTGCCGTTCCAGCGCATCCACGAGCCGCGCCAGCGCCGCACGATCAGGCGTCCGTTCCTCTGCCAGGCGGGCAGGAGCCGCCGGGCGACGGCGAGCGGGTTGGAGGGTGGGGGCAGTTCTTCCGTGCCGGTCATGCGGCGGTCCTCCCTTCCTTGGGGCTGCGGAGCGGGCAGGTGTCGCCGTGGGCTTCGTGGTCTTCGATCAGGGCGAGTACGCGGCGTTCGCCGAACGCGCGCAGGTGTCGGCCGCACTCGCACGTGGACAGGGCGCTGGGCTGTGCGCCGTACGGGGCCCTGATGTGCAGCCACCCCGTGATGCGGCGGTTGTCCGCCCGCTGCGGGTCAGGGCGAAGAGCAGTTGGGACGCCCTTGCGGGCGGCGCCTTTCGGCTCGCCCTCGGCCGTGGTGTCCACAGGCCGTGGAGCGGCGTGCGGCTGGGAGGTGGCGGCGGTGAGGCTCTTAGTAGGCGGGGGATTGGTCATGCCGCTCGCCCGCCGGCCGGGTTGTGGGTGATGGACCAGTCCAGGCCCCGGGCGATGACGTCGTCGTAGTAGCGCTGGGACTGAGTGGCGTTGCCCGCTGCCGCCCTACTAAGAGCCTGCTCAACCTCCCCCCGGTCGAGGTCGCCGGACGCGACCAGCCGCCCGAGTGCTCGCGCGGCCCGCAGGAGGGTGGCGTTGCGGGTGCCATCAGCGGCCGTGGCCACGTTGTGCACCTCGCCCCGCAGCGCGGCGGCGGCGTACCCATCGGCACGGGCCACGATGGGACCTGCCGGGGCCGGTGTGGGCCGCTGACGGGGCTTCAGGGCCTCGTGCAGCCAGTCGGGCAGCGGTGCGGGGTCACGGTCGTCCAGGACGGTGTACGTGCCGTCGGGCGTGGTGCTGCCGGGGGCGACGACGTACCCGCCCCACCCCCGGGTGTCGATCTTCTTCGCCAGCCGTCCGGCGGTGTTATGCAGCCGGGCGCCGGGGGGTTGGAGGAAGTACAGGTGCTCGCCACCGCGTGCGGTCCGCACTCGGTAAGTGTCGGGGACGGCCTGCCCGGCGCGCTCGCAGAGCGCTTGGAAGTTGGCGGCGCCGTCAGGCGTCCCTTTCGGTTCTTGCGGCTTGAGCGTGTCCAAGTCGACCACGAGCAGCCCGGAGGGGCCGGTCGCGATGCCGACGTTGTACGGCTGATGCGCCCATGCGGCGATGAGCAGCTCGGTGTCGGTGGTGGCGCGCTGCTCTGGGGTCTTGTGCCCGTTGGCGCAGCGGCCGGTGCCGGAGCAGAGCCGTTCGGCGTGGCCGGCGGGGCGCTTGTCGCCGGGGCGGAGTGGGATGACGCGCCAGTTTCGCCGGGTTGCTTCCAGCGCCCAGGCCAGCAGTTCCAGCCGGAGCAGGTCGGTCACGGGCGGCGGCGAGTCGGGGGCTCGCCGGATGTCGGGGGGTTGCGTCATGCTGGGGGCCTCCAACAGGTCTGATGAGGACGGGTTGGACAAGGGCGACCCCGGGTTCTTGGCGGAATGGGGGTCGCCCTTGGCGTAGCTAGCTGTGGAAGTGGTTGCGCTTGATGACGGCTTTGCGGATGTTGACCGTGGTCCCGCCCTGGTGCCTGCTCGCGCTGAACACCTGCACGGCGATCCAGCCGCCGAAGATGACGGCGGCGAGGGTGATGAGCTGGGTGACGAACGCGGTCAGGGCGGCGATGAACGAGGTGAGCAGCAGCAGGCCGCCGCATACGGCGAGGAACCCGACGCCGCCGAGGGCGACGTTCACCGCCGTTCGCGAGACGGCCGACTTGGCCGTGACGGGTTCGGGCTGGACGGGGTCGATGGCGTAGCCGGTGACGACGCGCCCGTCGGGCAGGACCACGCTCGCCACGGCCGGGACGCTGCCCGGCTGGACGGGGGTGAGCGGTGTCGCCGGCGGGTGCACGGTGATGGGCTGCGGCTGGTGGACTTCGACGGCCGTGCGGTGTTCGGGGGCGTTCATGGGGCCTCCCTGGGATGAGGGCGGGCCCGCGCCACGGTGGGGGCGCGGGCCCGTGTGGGTGGGTGTCAGGGGGTGTCAGCGGGTGGTGTCAGGAGCGCGTGACACCGCGTGTGCCTAGGGGTTTGGGTGTCAGGCGGTCGTGACGGTGTCAGGCGTCAGGCGGCCGTCAGGGCGGGGACGATGCGCCACCGGCCGGTGGTGTTCGTCGGCTCCAGGCGGCCCTCCAGGGCGGCCTCCTTGAGTCGCGCGGAGACCCACGGGCGGGAGAGGTTGTTCCGGTCGCACCAGTCCATGAAGTCCTTCGGGCCGACGACCATGTGCCCGGCCCGCTCGAACTCCTCCAGCGCCTGAGCGAACAGGCGCCGCGCCTCTTCCGGCGCCGGCTTACGCCCGCTGTCCTGCCCGAAGATCGGCGCGTCGTCGCCCTGCTCGGGCTCGGGGAGTTCTGCTTCGGGGTCGATGTCGGCGTCCTCGGGGTCGACCAGCGGCCCGTAGTCGGCGTCGTCCATGTCGTCCTCGTCCCTGGCGGCGTGCCCGGCGGGGGTGCCGTCGGGGGTGGGGCGGCCGGTGTAGGCGTTTCCGGCGACGCTGGAGGCGGCGCCGGCGGTGACAGGGTCGGCGGTCGCGCCGTTGCGCTGGGCCCAGTCGGCGAGGACCTCCATCAGGGAGACCGCGTTGGGGCCGAAGCCCCAGGTGCGGCCGGGTGAGGCGTAGCGGGTCTCGTCGATGCCGGGGGTGACGAGGTAGCAGTAGCCGGGGCGGCGGTTGCCCCAGGCGCCGGGATGGGCGCCCGCGTCCAGGACCGTGTCGGGCAGGGAGAACGACTCGTCACGCGGGTCGCAGCCGAGCGCGATCACGGACGGCAGGGACGCGCGCGTGCTGGTGGACATCTGGTCGTAGGACGGCCGCTGCAGGGACACGATCAGCGAGACGCCGGCGGACCGGGCTTCCTGGGCGATGCCGGTGAAGGCGTCGTCCCCGAGGTTGCGCAGGGTGCTGGCGGCCTCTTCCATCCACGCCACCAGGTACGGCATCCCCGTGCAGCCACACGCCCGGCCGTCGGCCCGGCACGAGTGCTGGGGGTCGTTCTGCACCTGGGCAGCCGCGGGGACCCACTGGCGGTAGTTGTGCTGGCCCAGCCAGCGGGTGCGGGCGGGGATGACGGCCTGGATCGCTTCCACCATGACCTCGGTGGGGGTGCCGCCCTCGGCGGCCCAGTCGATGCCGGGCAGCAGCGGCCGGAAGTCCTGGAACATCTTCGGATCCGACAGCCACAGCAGCACATCCCGCCGGGACAGGATCTCCGTCTGGAGGTTCAGAGCAGACTCGCCCTTGCCGGAGCCCGACATACCCGCGACGAGGACGTGGGTGCCGTTGCGCCCCTGCTCGGGGTCGCCGGGCAGCCACAGGAACATCGGGGAGCCGTCGTCGTAGCGGCCGATCACCAGCGGATCGGCGATCGAGCCGCCCAGGTTCGACGGCCCCTCCCAATAGGCGGCCTCGGCGAGCATGTCCTCAGGGACGACGACCAGTTCCCCGCGCCGGGAGGAGTCGGCATCGGGCTGGTAGCGCACGGCGGAGGTGGGCAGGTCCAGGGCGGAGGCGATTCGGCCCAGGGCCTTGGACACGTCGTCGTTGGTCTGCTCACCGGCCTCCACCGCGAGCGGGGCGGTGACCCGGTTGGGCTCCACCTTGGCGTTGCCGATCTGCGCCCGCGCCAGGCCGACCTTCTCCAGCAGCCCCTTGTCGCCGCTCTCTGCGGTGGGGGTGTCGTTGCGGCGCAGGATCATGCGGATGTTCCACGACAGCGCCAGCGCCGGGGCGCCCATCAGGTACAGGTCGGGCAGCGGGCCTGCGGTGGGTCCGGCCAGGCACGCGGCCGTGGTCCATGCGGATGCGGCGGCCACGGTGATGGCGGAGTGCAGGCGCCGCTGGGCGGTGGTGGACTTGCCCATCCACCAGGTGGCGCCGGTGAGCGCGACGGAGGCGAGGGTCAGGCCGACCCCGGCCGCCGCGCTCTCCTCCCACTTCAGGCTGCCGAGCCCGCCGGTGATGCCGATGCCGGCGGCGGCCAGCCACGGCGGCAGGTGCGGCATCGCCCGGGACAGGAGGTAGGCGCCCACCCCGCCGCCGGTGGACTGGCCGGGGAGGAGACCGGGGCCGGTGTAGTCGGCGATCAGACTGTTGTCGGGGAAGTCGGTGTGCCGCACGCGGCGGCCGGTGCTGTTCCTTGCCATCGGGCAGCCTCCTTACTGCTGGGCCCAGTTCATGACCGGCTGTTGCGGCTTGCGGGCACGGTGCCGGACGCGGTTGATCTCTTCCTCGAATTCCTGCTGGAACGTGGCGTAGCAGGCGGCGGCGTTCTTCGCGGCGCTGCGCAGGTCATCGGCGGCCTTGTTCATCTTCCGGGCGACCTTGGCGGCGCGGATCCGGGAGCCGAACGCGCGTCCCTCGGGGTCCGGCACGGCCGCGAGCACGCCCTTGAGGATCTCGGTGCCCATCGCGACCTCGATCGAGAGCGTCACGGCCGCTGCCCGCAGGGTGTTGCAGTAGTTCCGCACCTGCGCCGGGGAGGTGAAGTCCGGGGCCGGGAGCAGGGCTTCGGCGTGCGGGCGACGCCCGTTAGAGCCGGGCGCCTGCTTGTTGTTGTTCACGGTGACGTTGATCGGCGGGACGATCGAGCCGCCCAGCGCCCCGACGAACCCGCCAGCGGCGGCCCCGGCGTTGGCGAACTTGCCGGTCTTGGGGTCGTTCACGGGCCCGCGCGCACGCCGGCCGTTGGTGTTCTGCGCCATCAGACGATGTCTCCTCGGGTCAGCGGGACGGGCGGATGATGAGCCACGCGGTCTGCGTGGCGATCAGGATGAGCAGCCACAGCAGCGCGAGCGGCCCGGCGAGCGGGCCGAACCCCGCCGCCAGCGCCAGCCACACGGCGGCGAACGTGGCCAGGGCGGCCAGGGCGATGCGCCAGGCGAGCGCGGAGCTGCGGGCCGGGCGGCGACGCTGCACGAGCAGCAGCCAGACGACCGGCACGGCCGCCACGGGGGCGATGACGAGAGAGGACCACCAGGCGATCAGGTGCAGCAGCCCGGCCACCAGGAACGCGAGCACGGACAGGCCGGTCGGGGCGAGGGCGCGGCGGAACGTCCACAGGCCACGGCCCACAAAGCCGAGCGCTTCACGGGCCAGGGAGGGACGCTCGGGGACGACGATCACGAACGGGTCGGAGCGGCGGCCACGCTGACGCGGGATACGGACGGTGTGGACGCCCGCCGCCGTCTTCACGGAGCGGGCACGGGTACGGCTGGGCACAGCGAAACTCCCGTTCAGGTCGGAGGGGTTCAGGCGGCGGTGCGCTGCTCTTCGGCGGCCAGGCACAGGCCGCAGATGCCGTGCGAGGTGGGGATGCAGTAGCCGACGTCCAGTCGGCAGCGCGGGCAGGTACGCCGGGCGAGCATCGCCAGGGCCAGCGCGCCCCACTTGCGGGACGTCATCGGCCTCACCGGCTTGGCCAGGTCCTCGCGGTAGAGGTAGGCAACCCGGACCGTGCCGTAGCGGCGGTTGACCCGCATGAGCTGAGCGGCGACCGGCTGCCCACCGGGCCGTAAGCCCCGAGCCCGGAGCTGTCGACGAGTGGCGTAGCCGTCCGGCGCGTAGCGCCAGGGGAAGGTGGGGATGCCGTAGCGGGCCCCGCTCGGATCGAAGCACGTGGCGTAGGCGGTCGCCATCAGACCACCGCCTCAACCGACTCGAACTCGCGGGCGGCGTCACGCACTTCCTGGAGGCGGGCGGACACCCAGCCGACGGACCAGCCGGTGTCCTCGGCCAGCTGGCGCACCGAACGCTGCCCCTCACGGAAAGACCGGATGTAGGAGCGGGCCTCGGCCTCCGGCATCTTCGTGAACACATCCGCCCCGTTCACGGAGCTGTTCACGGCCCCAGCGGGAGTGTTCATGGCCGCCTGCTCGCCGACCGTGTCGACCGCTGCCGGGGCGGGTTCGAGTGCCTGTCGCTCGCGCCGTGAACGCTCGGCCTGCTCCTGCTGTTCACGCCGCAGGGCATCGGCGCGCTGCTGTTCCTCGCGGCGCACCCGCTCTTCGTATTCGCGCTGCTCACGCCGCATCTCCGCTTCGCGATCGAGGCGTTCACGCTCCAGTCGGGCGGCGTGCTCGCGCTCAGCGGCCCGCTCGGCGGCCTCGCGCTCCGCGCGCTCCCGCTCCAGCCGCTCAGCGTGCTCGCGAGCGGACTGTTCAGCGCGTTCACGCTCCAGCCGCTCGTGTTCACGCTGCTCGCGCTCGCGCTGTTCACGCTCCGCCTCCTCGGCGGCCCGTGAACGCTCGATGCGCTCCTGCGCCCGGCCGATCGCCCGCCGGTAGGCCAGACCGGCCTCTGCCGTGACGATCAGCAGCAGCGGCGCCACAGAGTGGACGGCGACGCCTACCAGGTCGCCCTTGAGGGCGCTGTCGCCGATGTTGAGCAGCAGGGTCATCAGCCCGGTCATCCACCGCAGCACCCCCGGCCACGGCCCGGAGCTCCCGCCGAGACGGGCCACGGTCGCATCCAGGCGGATCACGATGACCACCGCCGCGTCGACCACAAGCGGCAGGATCGGAGCCGTCCACGCCCACTCATCGGGGGTGACCCGCTCCACCAGGGGCGTGACGGTCAAGACGGAGAACAGCACCGCGCCGGCGGTGATGGCCCAGGTGCCCCGGGCAAGGGTCTTCTCGACGGACTCAAGCTGCGCCGGGGTCAGCGGCTCGCTCACGCCCCGACCCCCGAAACCGTGACGGACAGGTTCGTCAGCTCCACCCGCGCGGCCAGCGCCCGACGGCGGGCCCGGCGCAGCCGGCGCGCGTCCAACTCGGCCGGCGTCCGGTCGAGGGTGGCGATGTGAGCGTCCAGCAGCTCAATGTCCGCCACGATGACGGGCATCTCCTGCTCGATCGCCTCCAGCTCCGCACCCGTCGGCTCCATCCAGTCGGCGAACGCGGTAACAGCTTCCTGAACAGTGACGATGTGGCTCATTGGGTCGTGTTGTCCTTCCACAGGTGAACGGCCCGAACAGCGCCCCCCGGAGTAGCCGCTCCGGGGGCGCGCGCCGATGAAGTCGGGAGATCCGGCTCCCCTCAGCGCTGCTCGTACGAGACGAGCAGCGGAGGCAACCGGCCGCAGCAGACGAGCTGCGGAGGGGTTGAGGTATCGCTGTACTCGCACGTGGGGACAGAACCCACGCACGCCGCCCTCTTGCTCGCAGAGGTGGGGCGGTGACCCTCAAGCACGCTGTTGAGTTCTCAAGCCGCAGACGCTTCCTTCGGACCCGTTTCACGGGGCCCTCCGGGCGTTCGTGCCGCCCTCTGGGCACGCCCCTCTTGGACCCAGGCGTGGCGAGGCTCAGCAACCGCTGATCGGTCGGTGCGACCGGCGAGCACATCCCTAAGGTTCCCTAGGGTTCCCTGCGGTGTCAAGCGGTAAGCTAGGGAACCTAAGGGCACTACGACGAGGGAGCTGGCGAAATGGCGGGTCAGGCCGACAATCGAGCGCCGTACGCGCGGATTGCCGCCCACTACGCGGAACTGATTACGTCGGGTCAGCTCCAGCCGGGAACACTCCTACCGAGCATCAAGAACCTCTCGGAGGAGTGGAGCGTGAGCACCGCAACGGCCGAGAAGGCGTTGCGCAAACTGCGCAACGATGGCCTTGTCAGGGGGATCCACGGAATCGGGACGGAAGTCTTGGACCGCCCCGGCCCGATGTCTTCGGGATCCCAACGGCAGGACCGCGGGCGGCGTACCGGATCGAGTTGGGGATCAGGCGAGCGGTCCGACTCGCACCAGGCCGCCGTCGTGCCCGCACCGGCAGACGTGGCTCAAGCCCTGGACATCGAGCCCGGCTCCGAGGTGATCCGGCGACGCCGGGTGTACAGGGACCGGCATGGCATCGTGGCACACAGCACGTCCTGGATCCCCGCTCGGTACGGGAACCTCATCCCGCAATTGGCGATGAGCGAGCGACTGACCGGGGGAACCTCGCTCCAGCTCATCGCTCAAGCGACCGGCCGCCCGATCACCCATCGAATCGACTCCGCCTCTGCACGCCTGCTGACAGCGGAGGATGCCCAACTCCTGGAGCTGAACCCGAGTACCCCACCCGCTGAGCCAGTGGTCGTTATGACAGCGAAATTCATCGACAGCGAGGGCAGCATCGTGGAGTACGGCGTCGACCTCGGCGCTCCTGGGCGTACCTGGCGGACGGAGTCGGAGGTGTTCCAGTGACGTTCGAGGACGACACACTCTTGAGCGTGCTCGAAGACCGCTTGGGTACTCTGCTTGCCGCTCGCCACAGTGGCCCGCTCGCCCCCGAAGCCAATGCCGAAATGTCTGCCATCACCCAGACAATGACAAGGTCAATGCCCTCACGTCCGCCGCTCTGTGTTCTGATGGCCGGGCTGCCCGGCTCCGGCAAGACAACGCTCGCGCGGGTTTTCACCGCTCGCGGGTTCGTGCGCCTGTCCGTCGATGAGGAGATGTGGCGCCGCCACGGCGTGTACGGCGTGGACTTCCCACGGGGTACTTTCCCCACCCTTGAGCGTCCGGTCCTTGAGGATCTCGCCGTGGAGCTTCGCAACCACTTGGAGGCCGGGCACGACGTTGTCGTCGACCACGGCTTCTGGACCCCGGACGATCGCGCACGCTGGCGGGGCATCGCGACCGACGCCGGCGCCACTCCGGTGCTTGTCTATCTCGCAGCGAGCCACGACGAACTCTGGGCACGGATCAGCAAGCGCAACAAGGACCACGCGCACGACCCCAACGCGATCTATTTCTCCGAGAGCGACCTACAGCGATACCGCACTCGGTTCATCCCTCCTGGCCTCGACGAACCGCATCTCATGTACGAGGGCGACCCGGAAGCCGTAATTGTGGCTCTGGATGCCCGGCTCTGATTCTCACAGCGACATGCCGCCGCTCGCGAACCCTGCAACCAGGCCTCTCGCCGTACAGCGGATGACCACCCACATAACCGCCGACAACGCCATGCGGATACCCGGACCCCCCTCCTGCGACAGAACGTAGTTTTGCACCTACAGGGTGTGACGATAGTGCCGAGATTACACTCTCGCACCGTCATAGCTGGACTCGATTTCACTCCTTACCCGTCAGTTCTACGCGGATAGAAATAAGCACGGAATCAACCCTTCCGACCTTACAGGCAGTAATAAGTGCTGCACGGGGAAACTTTTTCTTCTCCACAGTGTGGGTAAATCAAAGTCCCAGCTCAGGGGCCATACTGTGGATCCTCCTGTGGGTATTCCACTGGCCTGTCCACCGGGTCGTGCACAGGAAACATGGGTTTACGCACAGTAGCGCTACTGTTATCCACAAGCCCTGTGGATAACCAGATTGGCGGCTGGTCAAGTCACTGTCACTATTGCCGCCAACGGGTGGCGTGGTCGCAAAAAGGCGGCCCCCGCTGGCACGGGAGCCGCCCCGACCTTGTCCCTAGCAGAGGAAGGTCTGCGATGACGGTACCCACGAATCCTCGGACGCCGCACTCCGAGGTATGCGCCGAAGTGGAAGAGAGCCCTTCTGTGGATACCAGGCCGCGCCCCCGCCGAAGGCTCGTCGCCCTCGGTGTCGCCCTGATCGGGTTCGGGGTAGTTGCCCTGGTGCTGGCCTTCCCGGGGCTTGCGGCCCCTATCGGTACGTCTGCCGGTGTTATTGCCGCCGTGGTCCCGCTGGTACAGCGCATGGGACGGGGCGGGTCGTCCGGCGACGGATCGGCAGGCGAACCTTAGATTCAAGCCGAAGGCGGCACAGCTACGCCCGCAAGGGCGGCGGGCGTGTCATCCAACGTCCCCCGGGATGGGGGACGATAGGCCTACGCCTGCCGCACCTCAGGCACGCTGAGCGCCGCCACTGCAACGCCGCACGAGGTACGACCAGTAAGAAGACACCGTGCGCGTACGCCAACCTGTACGCCAACAGCAGCGCACAATCACAGCTCTTGGCCACCTCTCACGGCCCCCATGATCAGGCTCCACCCCTCCAGGACACGGCCTGAAAAGCGGAAGGTCGCCGGTTCGACCCCGGCCCCAGCCACCGCAGCCCTGACCAGGGCTTGAGCCCCTCTCCCCTAACCCGAGAGAGGGGCTCTTTCGTGTCGTCCACGCACAGGTCCGCGTCAGCCTCTCAGGGGCCTCAGCGGGGACCGACCCATGTGGTCAGGGCGGCCAGCAGTGCCTCCTGGTCGTGGTCGTCCGCGGCCCACGCGACATAGCCGTCCGGCCGTACCAGCAGCAGTGCCGGTCCTTGGGGAGTCGCCGGGGCGACGGTGATCAGCCGCTCGTCCCAGCCCGTCACCTCGGGGCACCGGCCGACGAGGACGAAGCGACAGGCGCGCAGGGCCTCGTACAGCCGTCTCGCGGTGCCGGTGCCCGGGGCGAGAGGCAGGTCGGGGGCGCGCCGGCCGGTGTGCGGGTGAGCGCCGGGCGGTGCCGGATAGGCGATGGAGATCCCCGTCGCCTCGGCCGCGAGACGGTCGGCCAGGGGTGGCAGCGCGGCGGCGGCCCGCGAGGCCAGGTTCATGGCGGTGCGCAGCACGGGCGTGTGGATCAGTGCCAGCCGCATCATCCGGCCGCTGTCCCGGATCACCTTCCGGCCGATCGGGTGCCGCTCGGCCTGGTACCCGTCGAGCAGCGCCTCCGGGGCCCGCCCCCGCACCACCGCGGTCAGCCGCCAGGCCAGATTGGCGGCGTCCTGCAGACCGGTGTTCATGCCCTGGCCACCCGCCGGGGAGTGCACGTGCGCGGCGTCGCCCGCGAGCAGCACCCGGCCGAGCCGGTAGCGCGGCGCCTGGCGTTCGTCGGTCTGGAAGCGGGAGAGCCAGCGCGGGTCGTGCATGCCGAAGTCGGTCCCGAGGGCCTTGCGGGTGATGGTCCGCACGTCCTCCAGATCGAGCGGGGCCTCCACGGGCAGCTGTTTGGCGCGGTCCCAGGCGACCACCCGGTGCCAGCCGTCGCCCAGCGGGGAGACGAAGGCGATCCCCTCCCGGACCGCGTTCGCCAGCGGCATGCCCTGCGGCACGGTCAGCCGGACGTCGGCGAGCATCACCGAGCGCAGCGCCGCCCGGCCGGGGAACGGAAAGCCCAGCGTCCTGCGCACCACGCTGTTCATACCGTCCGCACCGACCGCGTAACGGGCGCGCCAGGTGTCCGCGCTGCCGTCGGACCGGCGTACGGACACGCTCACGCCGTCGGCGTCCTGCCGGAGACCGGTGACCTCCGCGCCGAGCCGCACGTCGGCGCCGAGTGCCCCGGCCCGTTTCGCCAGCACCGCCTCGGTCTCGTGCTGCGGGGTCAGCAGCATGTACGGGAACCGGCTCGGCAGGCGCTTCAGGTCCAGCTGGGCGTCCCCGATCATCTGGAGCTTGCCGATCCGGACCCCGCGGGTGACGAGTTCGTCGGCGACGCCCCGGGCGTCCAGCAGCTCCAGCGTGCGCGCGTGGACCGCGAAGGCACGGGTGAGCAGCGACTCCTGAGCGCGGCGCTCCAGCACGGTGACGGAAACGCCCGCCGCTGCAAGGTCTCCCGCGAGCATCAGACCGGTGGGACCGGCCCCCACGATCAACACTTCGGTGGCTTCATGCATGGGACGGGAGGCCCTCCAATCAGGTGCGGCTGCCGTACGGCCTCGGCGCCCATGCAATCCCCGCCCGAACGAGAAACGGTCAAACCTCACTCCGCGCCGACGCGAAGGGACCCGCCCAGGCGCCCGCCCTGCCGCCCCCGCGCCCCGGGACAAAAGCGTTCGCCACGAATTTCCCGGGGATGAGATCCTGGATCGCGTATGTCTACGCATCCTGCCCCCGCCCTCGGCGCCCTCGCCCCCCGCCTGACCGAGCTGTCCCTGCGCGACGCGCACCGGCTCGGGCGCAGGCTCGAAGGTGCGCGCAAGATCCGCAAGCCGGAGGCCAGGGCCGCCGTGCTCGCCGAGATCGAGGCGGAGATCGCCAGGGGCGAGGAGCGGATGGCCGCCCGCCGGACCCGTATGCCCGAGGTCACGTACCCCGAGCAGCTGCCGGTCAGCCAGAAGAAGGACGACATCGCGGCCGCGATCCGCGACCACCAGGTCGTGATCGTCGCCGGCGAGACCGGCTCCGGCAAGACGACGCAGATCCCCAAGATCTGCATGGAGCTGGGGCGCGGTGTGCGCGGCATGATCGGACACACGCAGCCGAGAAGGATCGCCGCCCGCACCGTCGCCGAGCGCGTCGCCGAGGAGCTGAACACCCCCCTCGGCGAGACCGTCGGCTGGAAGGTCCGCTTCACCGACCAGGTCGACCCGGACGCCACCTTCGTCAAGCTCATGACGGACGGCATCCTGCTCGCCGAGATCCAGACCGACCGCGAGCTGCGCGCCTACGACACGATCATCATCGACGAGGCCCACGAGCGGTCCCTCAACATCGACTTCCTGCTCGGCTACCTCGCCCAGCTGCTGCCCAAGCGCCCCGACCTCAAGGTCGTCATCACCTCGGCGACCATCGACCCCGAGCGCTTCTCGCGGCACTTCGGCGACGCCCCGATCATCGAGGTCAGCGGCCGTACGTACCCGGTCGAGGTCCGCTACCGCCCGCTCCTCGAAGAGGACGGCGACGACGCCGACCGCGACCAGATCACCGCGATCATCGACGCCGTCGAGGAACTCCAGAAGGAGGGACAGGGCGACATCCTCGTCTTCCTCTCCGGCGAGCGGGAGATCCGCGACACGGCCGACGCCCTGACCAAGAAGAACTACCGCTTCACGGAGATCCTGCCGCTCTACGCCCGGCTCTCCCACGCGGAGCAGCACCGCGTCTTCCAGCCGCACACCGGCCGCAGGATCGTGCTCGCCACGAACGTCGCCGAGACGTCCCTGACCGTCCCGGGCATCAAGTACGTCATCGACCCCGGCTTCGCCCGCATCTCGCGCTACAGCCACCGCACCAAGGTCCAGCGCCTGCCGATCGAGCCGGTCTCGCAGGCCAGCGCCAACCAGCGCAAGGGCCGCTGCGGCCGTACGTCCGACGGCATCTGCATCCGCCTCTACAGCGAGGACGACTTCAACGCCCGCCCGGAGTTCACGGACGCGGAGATCCTCCGGACGAACCTCGCCTCCGTCATCCTGCAGATGACCGCGGCCGGCCTCGGCGACATCGAGAAGTTCCCCTTCATCGACCCGCCGGACCACCGCAACATCCGCGACGGCGTGCAACTGCTCCAGGAGCTGGGCGCCCTCGACCCGGCGCAGAAGGATCCCCGCAAGCGGCTCACCGACACCGGCCGCAAGCTCGCCCAGCTGCCCGTCGACCCGCGCCTGGCCCGCATGGTCCTGGAGGCCGACAGGAACGGCTGCGTCCGCGAGGTCATGGTCATAGCCGCCGCGCTGTCCATCCAGGACCCGCGCGAACGCCCCGCCGACAAGCAGACCCAGGCCGACCAGCAGCACGCCCGCTTCAAGGACGAGACCAGCGACTTCCTGGCCTACCTCAACCTCTGGCGGTACATCCGCGAGCAGCAGAAGGAGCGCGGCTCGTCCTCCTTCCGCCGGATGTGCAAGCAGGAGTACCTCAACTTCCTTCGCATCCGCGAATGGCAGGACATCTACACGCAGTTGCGCACGGTCGCCAAGCAGATGGGCATCCACCTCAACGAGGACGACGCCCCGGCCGACCGCATCCACGTCTCCCTCCTCGCCGGCCTCCTCTCCCACATCGGCATGAAGGACGTGAAGGAGGGCGCGAAGAACGAGTACCTGGGCGCCCGCAACGCCAAGTTCGCGGTCTTCCCCGGCTCGGCCCTCTTCAAGAAGCCCCCGCGCTTCGTGATGTCCGCCGAACTCGTCGAGACCTCCCGCCTCTGGGCCCGCGTCAACGCCAAGATCGAGCCGGAGTGGGTCGAGCCCCTCGCCCAGCACCTCATCAAGCGCACCTACAGCGAGCCGCACTGGGAGAAGGACCAGGCGGCCGTGATGGCGTACGAGAAGGTCACGCTGTACGGCGTGCCGATCGTGGCGCAGCGGAAGGTCAACTACGGGCGGATCGACCCGGAGATCAGCCGCGAGCTGTTCATCCGGAACGCGCTCGTCGAGGGCGACTGGCGCACGCACCACAAGTTCTTCTCGGACAACCGCCGGCTCCTCACCGAGGTCGAGGAACTGGAACACCGGGCCCGGCGCCGGGACATCCTTGTCGACGACGAGACGCTCTACGACTTCTACGACCGGCGCATCCCCGAACACGTCGTCTCCGGCGCCCACTTCGACTCCTGGTGGAAGCACAAGCGGCACGAGCAGCCCGACTTCCTCGACTTCGAGCGCGAGATGCTCATCAACGAGAAGGCGGGCGAGGTCACCAAGGCCGACTACCCGGACTCGTGGCGGCAGGGCAACCTCAAGTTCCGCGTCACCTACCAGTTCGAGCCGGGCGCGGACGCCGACGGCGTGACCGTCCACATCCCGCTCCAGGTCCTCAACCAGGTCACGGACGAGGGCTTCGACTGGCAGATCCCGGGCCTCAGGGAGGAGCTGGTCACGGAGCTGATCCGCTCCCTGCCCAAGCCGATCCGCCGCAACTACGTGCCCGCGCCGAACTACGCGAAGGCCTTCCTGGACAAAGCGGTTCCGCTCCAGGAACCCCTCACCACGACCATGGCCCGCGAGCTGCGGCTCATGGTCGGCGTCCCCTTCGACGCCGAGGACTTCGACTGGTCCAAGGTCCCCGACCACCTGAAGATCACTTTCCGGATCGTCGACGAGCGCCGCCGCAAGCTGGCCGAGGACAAGGACCTGGAGGCGCTGAAGCTCCGGCTGAAGCCGAAGGCCCGCAAGGCCCTCTCGCAGGCGGCAGCGGCGACGGCGGAACGCCAGGGCGGCGAGTCCCTGGAGCGCAAGGGCCTCACCGACTGGACGATCGGCACGCTCACGCGCGTCTTCGAGACCCGCCGGGCCGGCCAGCCGGTCAAGGCGTACCCGGCGCTGGTCGACGACGGCGACACAGTCTCGGTCCGCCTCTTCGACACCGAGGCCGAGCAGGCCGAGGCGATGTGGAAGGGCACCCGCCGCCTGATCCTGCGCAACATCCCGGTGAACCCGGCGAAGTTCGCCTCGGAGAAGCTGACGAACGCCCAGAAGCTGGCCCTGTCCGCGAATCCGCACGGCTCCATACAGGGCCTCTTCGACGACTGCGCGACGGCCGCCGCCGACCGGCTGATCGCGGACTTCGGGGGCCCGGCGTGGGACGAGGAGTCCTACCGGAAGCTGTTCGACAAGGTGCGCGCCGAGATCGTCGACACGACCGTCCGTACGGTGGGCCAGGTCCAGCAGGTCCTGGCGGCCTGGCAGGCCTGTGAGCGCCGCCTGAAGGCCGTACGCAGCCCCGCGCTGCTGCCGAACCTCCAGGACGTGCGGGGGCAGTTGGACGCCCTCGTGAAGCCGGGCTTCGTGACGGAGGCCGGGCTGCGTCGGATGCCGGACCTCATGCGCTACCTGGTGGCCGCCGACCGGCGCCTGCAGCAGATGCCGACGAACGTCCAGCGCGACACCACGCGCATGGAGAAGGTCCACGAGATGCAGGACGAGTACGCCTGGCTCCTGGAGCAGATGCCGCAGGGCCGGCCCGTGCCGCGGCAGGTCCTGGACGTCCGCTGGATGCTGGAGGAGCTCCGGGTCAGCTATTTCGCCCACGCGCTCGGTACGGCGTACCCGGTCTCGGACAAGCGGATCGTGAAGGCGATCGACGCGCTGGCGCCGTAACCGGCCGCCTACGCTGGGTGAGTTCGACCAGGGGCCCACCCCTCCTGTACAGTCTCTTCTCGCAGCGCAACGCACACGGAATGCCATATGCGACTCCGTCGCGCGGGCCCTGCGAAACCTGGTCCTGTGGAGCAGTTTGGAGTGCTCGCCACCCTGTCAAGGTGGAGGCCGCGGGTTCAAATCCCGTCAGGACCGCAGCAGAGAGCCCGGATCTTCGGATCCGGGCTCTTTTTCGCGCGCCCTGACCTCCGCAGAAGCCCCTCGGGCGCCCTCACGCCGTCTTGACGCCCCTTCATTCCCTAGGTACCCCAGAACCAGGGCCGTTCCCCGTACGGCCCCCTGGAGGTGGCGTATGGCGGCATCGGCTAGGCACGAGACGCGGGCCCTGCTCCGCGCGCACCTGGCGGCCGCGTCGTCGTACCGGCATCTCACGCGACACTGCCCGATATGCCACCACCTGCTGCGGCTCGCGATGGAGTCGGCGCCACGCGCCGCCCGGACCGCGACCCCGGCCACCGAGGAGGCCGTCCAGGACGAGAGCCCCGCGCCCGCGTGATCGCCGACGGGTCTCAACGCCCGTGCGACCAGGGGGCGCTGGAGCCGCAGGCTCCTCTACCGCACCGGCGCCAGAGCTAACAAGCCGCTTGGTATGTGACGGGTGTCACCGCATGAGTTCGGGAAAGTGCGGTACTTACCCGCCTCCTACAACAGGTCAATTTAATATGTGCAATTGCACCCCACTCCGGGCGCCGCACACAGGGGATCCGACACCCCTCCCCAGACTCCGACAAGGCCGCTCACAGCAAGCCCGCCACGCCCACAGTGGGCGCACAAAAAAGATCGCGCTGGACCCGGCGGAGTCCAGCGCGATCCACGACGCACCCTGTTGCGTGCCTACGAAGCTCTGACCGGCTTGGGCGTGGGGCCTGTTGGGGCAGGACCCGCGTCGCTTGGAGCTGTGGTTCCGGACGTCACGGCCAGTGGGGGACCGGCCGGTTTGCCCGGTTATTCAGTTGTTCAGGCCTCGCTGCGCTGCTGCGGAATGCCCGCGAGCAGCGCGCGGACCTCAGCCTCGCGGTAACGCCGATGTCCGCCGAGCGTGCGGATCGACGTGAGCTTGCCGGCCTTCGCCCACCGCGTGACCGTCTTGGGGTCGACGCGGAACATGGTGGCGACCTCAGCCGGGGTCAGCAGCGGCTCGGCATCAGGGGTGCGAGCGGTCATGAGCGGCCTCCTCGGGAGAACCGAACCTTCTCGGTTCTTTCCTCTAAATTCTGCACCTTGACCCGCGTTGCCCGAAATGGCGGACGCGAGTCGAGTCGGTTATAGGACGAACGGCTTGTCCTCGGCACTACAACTACACCATCTGTCCAGCCGCGTCGGCCAAACCGATGGAATTGCCCCTCCAGGTGTTCATCAGCGACGGAAGCCGATGGACCATGCCATAGCGGACAGTCACGCCGCTGTGACGATCAGTCACAGGGCGATCAGGAGTCACCAGACCCCCCAAAGCGTGCAATGCTGAGATTCCGCCCATAGTGCAGCACTAGGGACGGAAGGAGCCCTCCCCGGACTCCTTGTCCTATTTTGGCATGAGGGGGGGCAAGGGGCGCAAGGGCCACGTACGTGTAGTCCGTCACGCTTGGCCTACTTGAGAGGTACGCCCGGATCGGGTCCTACGTCCCTTGTTGACGAAGCCTCAGGAAACGCACAGTCCGCTTCAGGAACTCGGTGCGAGGACGAAACCCCAAATCGGGCGGTTCGTCAAACGTCAGTTCGTGACCGACCACGAGCGGTCCGTACGGAACGCGAGGTCAGAGGTCAGTTCGCCGAGCGCAGATCCCGCACGGAACGCCACCGCTCCACGAGCCGGGCGTACGCCGCCCCCGCGGCCGTCCCGTCGCCCCGGCGCAGCGCGGCGATGCCCTCGGCCACGTCCGCCGCCGAATGGTCGTCCTCCAGGGCGCCGGCCGGCACCGCGTGCACCAGGCCGCCGTAGTCCAGCTCCACGAGCGAGCGCGGGTGGAACTCCTCCAGCCAGCGCCCCACGTCCATGAGGCCGTCGATCAGCGGCCCCTCGTCCATGGCCTCCCGCAGGGCCCTCAGGCCCCGGGCCACGCGCCGCCGGGCCTGCACCATGGGCGTGCGGTAGCGCAGCACCGGCGGGCTGTCCACGCTGTCGCCCTTGTCGTATTCGCGCTCCTCGTCGGAGACGAGCACGAACCAGTTGATCGGGACCTGCCAGGTCGCCGTGCGGATCCACGGCCGGGCGTCCGGGTTGATCGCCAGCCAGCGCTCGTAGTCCTGGGCGGCCTGGCGGCGCAGGACGGGCGGCAGGACCGCGTCCAGGACCGGCGGCGGCAGCTCCTCCGAGAGCTCCTCCAGGGCCAGCCAGCCGCGCAGCCGGGTGCGCCAGGGGCAGACGCACACGACCCCGTCCACGTCGAGGACGAAGGCGTCCTCGCTCTCGTGCACCGGCACCGGGACCGGCGGGGTGGGCGCCAAGTCGGCCAGGGCGCGGCGGAGTTCGTCCTGGTACGAGGGTCGGTCCGGACGGCGGGCGTAGCGGGCCCAGTGGCTGCGCTCCGGCTCGGGGAAGGCGGCCAGCGGTTCGTACACGCGCAGATAGGTCGTGTAGGGGACGACCACCGAGGACACCTTGGGCACGCCTGCTCCCTCCCCCGCGCACCGCCGCGAAAACCTGCGGAACCCACTCACGATCGCGCGGGAAATCTATGCAAATCGTCGCACGGGTGTACTCCGGTCGGAGGTGATCCTGTGCATGGTGCGGTCGGCGGGCCGAACAGGCTCTAATCTCATGCTCAACAGTCCCCGCCACCCACACGGGAGCTGGTCTCCACCCGCCGCAACTTACTCAGGAGTCACCACAGTGACCGACGTAACCGGCGCACCTGCTGATGTACTGCACACCCTGTTCCACTCGGACCAGGGCGGTCATGAGCAAGTCGTGCTCTGCCAGGACCGCGCGAGCGGCCTCAAGGCCGTCATCGCCCTCCACTCCACCGCCCTGGGCCCCGCGCTCGGCGGTACGCGCTTCTACCCGTACGCGACCGAGGCGGAGGCCGTCGCCGACGCGCTGAACCTCGCCCGCGGGATGTCGTACAAGAACGCCATGGCCGGTCTCGACCACGGCGGCGGCAAGGCCGTGATCATCGGCGATCCGGAGCGGATCAAGACCGAGGAGCTGCTGCTGGCGTACGGCCGCTTCGTGGCCGCGCTCGGCGGCCGGTACGTCACCGCCTGCGACGTCGGGACGTACGTCGCCGACATGGACGTCGTGGCCCGCGAGTGCCGCTGGACGACCGGCCGCTCCCCGGAGAACGGTGGCGCCGGGGACTCCTCCGTCCTCACCGCCTACGGCGTCTACCAGGGCATGCGCGCCTCCGCGCAGCACCTGTGGGGCGACCCCACGCTGCGCGGCCGCAAGGTCGGCGTCGCCGGGGTCGGCAAGGTCGGCCACCACCTGGTCGAGCACCTGCGGGCGGAGGGCGCCGAGGTCGTCATCACCGACGTGCGCGAGGACGCCGTGGGGCGGATCCTCGCCGCGCACCCCGAGGGCGTCACGGCCGTCGCCGACACCGCCACCCTGATCCGCGTCGAGGGCCTGGACATCTACGCCCCGTGCGCGCTCGGCGGCGCGCTGAACGACGACACGGTCCCGGCGCTCACCGCCAAGGTGGTCTGCGGCGCCGCCAACAACCAGCTCGCCCACCCGGGCGTGGAGAAGGACCTCGCCGACCGCGGGATCCTCTACGCGCCGGACTACGTGGTGAACGCCGGCGGCGTCATCCAGGTCGCCGACGAGCTGCACGGCTTCGACTTCGAGCGGTGCAAGACCAAGGCGGCGAAGATCTACGACACCACGCTGGCCATATTCGCACGTGCGAAGGAAGACGGCATTCCGCCGGCCGCCGCGGCCGACCGGATCGCCGAGCAGCGGATGCACGACGCGGCCATGGCGCGCCGGGCGCGCTGACCCCCGGGGCGGCCGGCGCCGTTCCGCGGACTCGCACGTTTGGCCGGTACCCGTCGGTGGGCAGTTAGAGAGAACTCTCACTTCTACCGGCGGGTCGACCGCCGATAAGTGGTTAAAATCGCGGTTGACCAGCGAGGACGGGGCGCCTCGAAGGTCCTGGGCGCGGGCACGTCATGCGGGCGACGTACCGTATGGGCGCGGGCTCAGGTACCGTGGAAGCCCTACGGACCGGTCTCTCTGCGGAGAGTCCGTGCCGGACCATGAACGCGTGTCAAGACTCTGGGGCCGTCGAGCCCCGTCGTTGAGGGGGTCGAGCCATGGGGCGCGGCCGGGCCAAGGCCAAGCAGACGAAGGTCGCCCGCCAGCTGAAGTACAACAGCGGTGGGACTGACCTCTCACGCCTGGCCGAGGAGCTGGGCGCATCGACGTCGAATCCGCAACCGCCGAACGGCGAGCGGTTCGAGGACGATGAGCACGACGACGACCTGTACGCACGGTACGCCGACCTCTACGAGGACGACGACGAGGACGAGGACGACCAGTCCTCGCAGCATCGTCGCGGCGCTTGACCCTGCACTGAGCATTAACCCGGTCGGTGACCTCGGCGCAGGGCCTGGCGGGCGTCCCCCACGGGCGGCAGCGGCAGGTCGCGGACCTCCACGCCCTGGACCACGCCGCGGACGGTCGTGGC
>NZ_JBEYZD010000098.1:0-28488 GCF_040645895.1 Streptomyces olindensis
AACCCGGAAGCTAAGCCTTACAGCGCCGATGGTACTGCAGGGGGGACCCTGTGGGAGAGTAGGACGCCGCCGAACAATTTTTGGGAAAACCCCCGCATCATTTGATGCGGGGGTTTTCTGCGTTCGGGCCCCTTTCAGGGGCCCTTCGTCGTTTACAGGCGTCCTGCCGCCTTCAGCGCCAAGTACGCGTCCGCCAGTGCCGGCGCCAAGTCGTCCGGTGTGGCGTCCACGACCGTGACGCCGTGGCGGCGGAGTTGTTCCGCGGTGCGGTGGCGCTCGGACTGGGCCTGGGCGGCCGCGGCCGCCTCATAGACGGCGTCGACGTTTCCTCGGGCTTTCGACATCTCGGTGATGTGCGGGTCCGCCACCGATGCCAGCAGGACCGTGTGCCGCTGGGTGAGCTGGGAGAGGACCGGGAGCAGGCCCTCCTCGATGGGGGCCGCGTCCAGCGTGGTGAGCAGGACGATCAGAGAACGGCGGGGGGACGTACGGAGTGCCGTGGCCGTGAGGCCCCGGGCATCCGTCTCGACGAGTTCGGGTTCGAGCGTGGCCATCGCGTTCACCAGGGACGGAAGGACATCCCCTGCTGTGCGGCCCTGGACCAGGGCGCGGACCTTGCGGTCGTAGGCGAGGAGGTCGACGCGGTCGCCGGCGCGGGACGCGAGGGCCGCAAGGAGCAGGGCCGCGTCCATGGAGGCGTCGAGGCGGGGGGCGTCCCCCACGCGGCCAGCCGAGGTGCGGCCGGTGTCCAGGACCAGGAGGATGTGGCGGTCGCGTTCCGGGCGCCAGGTGCGTACGGCGACGGCGGACTGGCGGGCCGTGGCGCGCCAGTCGATGGAGCGGGTGTCGTCACCGGGGACGTACTCGCGCAGGCTGTCGAACTCGGTGCCCTCGCCGCGGGTGAGCACACTGGTGCGGCCGTCCAGTTCGCGCAGGCGCGCCAGCTTCGAGGGCAGGTGCTTGCGGCTGGTGAACGGGGGCAGGACCCGGACCGTCCACGGGGCTCTGTGCGTGCCCTGGCGGGAGAACAGGCCGAGGGGGCCGTATGAGCGGATGGTGATCCGGTCGGCTTGGCGGTCGCCTCGGCGGGTGGGGCGCAGGCGGGTCGTGACGCGGCGGCGTTCGCCCGGGGGGACCGTGAGGCGGTGGCGGGAAGCCGTCGTCTCCGTGCCGGGCCGCCAGCTGCTGGGGGGCCAGGCATCGCGGAGCCGGGCGCGCAGGGGGCGGCCGGACGGGTTGGTGATCGTGAGGGTCACGTCCGCCGTGTCGCCCAGGCGTACGGAGGTGTCGCCGGAGCGGGACAGACCCAGGCGGCGTACGGGGGCGGCCAGGGCGAAATCGCAGGCGCAGGCCACGGCCAGGGGTGCGTTGACCGCCAGGATGCCCGTCCAGCTGGGCTCCCAGATGCCTACGGGGAGGGAGCCCAGGGCCGCGAGGAGGGCGGCGCGTCCGGTGAGTGCCATCAGCGGGGGACGGGGACGTGGGCGAGGATCGCGTTGATGACGGAGTCTGCTGTGACGCCTTCCATTTCGGCCTCCGGGCGGAGTTGGACGCGGTGGCGGAGGGTGGGGAGGGCGAGGGCCTTCACGTCGTCGGGGATGACGTAGTCGCGGCCGGTCAGCCAGGCCCACGCGCGGGCGGTGGCCAGGAGGGCCGTGGCGCCTCGGGGGGAGACGCCCAGGGTGAGGGACGGCGACTCGCGGGTGGCGCGGCAGATGTCGACGACGTAGGCGGTGATCTCCGGGGAGATCGTCGTCTTGGCGACCGCGGCGCGGGCTGCTTCCAGGTCGGCCGGGCCCGCTACGGGGCGTACGCCGGCGGCGTGGAGGTCGCGCGGGTTGAAGCCCTCGGCGTGGCGGGTGAGGACGTCGATCTCGTCCTGGCGGGAGGGGAGGGGGATGGTGAGCTTGAGGAGGAAGCGGTCCAGCTGGGCTTCCGGGAGGGGGTAGGTGCCCTCGTACTCGACCGGGTTCTGGGTCGCGGCGACCAGGAACGGGTCGGGGAGGGGGCGGGGCGTGCCGTCGACGGTGACCTGGCGTTCCTCCATGGCCTCCAGGAGGGACGACTGGGTCTTGGGGGGCGTGCGGTTGATCTCGTCGGCGAGGAGGAGGTTCGTGAAGACCGGGCCGGGCTGGAAGGAGAACTCGGCGGTGCGGGTGTCGTAGACCAGGGAGCCGGTGACGTCGCTCGGCATGAGGTCGGGGGTGAACTGGACGCGCTTGGTGTCGAGTTCGAGGGCGGCGGCGAGGGCGCGGACCAGGAGGGTCTTGGCGACGCCGGGGACGCCTTCGAGGAGGACGTGGCCGCGGCAGAGCAGGGCGACGACGAGGCCGGTCACGGCGGGGTCCTGGCCGACCACGGCCTTGGCGATCTCGGCGCGCAGGGCCTCCAGGGAGGCTCGGGCGGCGCCCGGGTCCCCGGTCTGCCCGGCGTTGTCAGTGGTCGGGTCCATCATGGACGGCGTACCTCTCTTTCGAGGGCGTCGAGTCGGTCGGCGAGTGCGATGAGTGCTGCGTCGTCGCTGGGCGGTGGTCCGAAGAGGAGGGCGTGCAGGTCCTGGCCGTCGCCGTGGAGATGGGCGGACAGGGCGGGGAGCAGGGCCTCGGGCGTGTGCGCCTGGGTGACGGGGACGCCGGTGAGGGGGGCGAGGCGGGTGCGGGTCGTGGAGCGAAGAGCGCTTGCCGCGCGGTCGCGGGCGTCGGCCTTGCGGTAGAGGCGGGCGCGGCCTTCGGCGGTTTCCGAGGCGCGGATCGCGACGGGGAGTTTTTCGGGCACGAGGGGGCCGAGTCTGCGTGCCCTCCAGAGGGCGGCCAGGGCTGCGGCGATGAAGAGCTGCAGGGTGCCCCAGAGCCAGCCCGAGGGGAGCAGATCGAAGAAGCCGCGTTCGTCGTCGGTGCCGGTGGCCGAGGTGTCGGAGAGCGAGGGGAGGTACCAGACCAGATGGGGGCGGGAGCCGAGGAGTTGGAGGGCGAGCGAGGCGTTGCCCTGCTCGTCGAGGCGGTCGTTGAGGAGGATGTCGGGCGCGCCGAGGACGACGGTGTCGCCGTCCCCGGTCTCGGCCGGGATCCGCAGCAGGGTGGACAGGCGCTCGCTGGGGTAGCACTCGTCGGCGCCGAGGTGCGTGGTGGTGTAGCGGACGCCGCCGGTGTCGGCGGTGCCCGCGCGCTGGGCGGCGGGCAGGTCGCAGCGGGGGGAGAGCGTCGAGTCGAGGCTGGTGGCGGGGTCGGCGGTGACGCCGGGGGCGAGCCGTTCGATGGACGCGCTGCCGGAGGCGACCAGGACGGTACGGCCGCCCGCGTCGGCGAACGCGTCGTGCAGCCGGGACTGCTGACTGCGGGTCAACAGGTCGGGTACGGCGACCAGGAGGGTCGTGTCGGGGCCTGCCGCGGTGGCGGCCTCGTCCAGGGTGGTGACGACGCGGGTGTCCACGCCCCGGTCCGCGAGGAGCTCGGCGACGGCGCGGCTGCCGTTGGGGTCGACGGAACGCGGGTCGAGTTCGCCGTGCCGGGCGTCGGAGCGGATCACGGCGATGGCGATGGCTCCCGCGAGGAGCACCACGAGAGCGAGCGCGATACCGCGCGCGCGGGTCCAGACCTGGCGTGCGGTGGGCGAGGCCGAGGTGGACGGGAGCGTGGCCTCGGTGGTCATTCGGCGGCTCCCTGGCGGGTGTTGGGGGCCGTGTTGGCGCTGCTGGCGGCGAGCTGGGGCTTGGTGCGTTCCAGGTCGCGGTCGAGTTCGGCGATGCGGTGGTACGACTGCTCGGTCGCGGACCGGCCGCCGTACGTGACGTCGTCGAAGTCGCGGGCGGCGGTGCGCAGTCGGTCGGTGTGGGCGGGCAGGGCGCGGCCGGCTTCGGCGGCGGCCTCGTCGGCGGTGCGGCCGGGGCGGACGTCGAGCAGAGCCCGCTCTTCCAAGGCGCGGACGAGGGCGCGCATGCGTTCCTGGACGGCCTGGTTCCAGTGGCCCTGGGCGGCGTGTGCCTCAGCGGCGGCGCGGTGGTCGGCGGCGCTGCGGGGGCGGTCGTCGAACAGGGTTGCGGAGGAAGTGGGTTGGCGGCGCGGGGTGCCCAGGCGCCACCACAGGGCGCCCAGGACCGCGAGGACGGCCAGGATGATGACGACCAGGCCGAGTGTGCCGCCGGGGGTGGCGGTCGAGGCGGCGTTCAGGAGCTTGTCGAGCCAGTCCCAGAAGGCGTCGAGGGCGCGTTGGAACAGGCTGGGGTCGTCCTCGTGGTACATCCGCTTGGACAGCTCGCGCCGGGCCGCCTCCCGCGCGGGGTCGCGCGGGACGGTGAGGGGCGGTTCGTCGGCGGAGCGGGCCGGCGACAACACGGAGGTGTCGCCGACGCGCAGCAGTGTCCGTATGGCGGCGCTGGGCAGCGCCGTTGTGAGAAGTTCCCCCGCCGGGCTCACCGCATCAGCTCCCCGGTGTGGCGCCGGGGGCGGTGGGGCCGTAGCCCTGGACACCGGCGGCGCGGGCCAGTTCGAGGTCGAGGGCCTCGCGGCGGATGCGCTGGTCGATGTAGAGGAGCACGGTGACGCCCGCCGTGATCGGGAACGTGATCATGGAGCCGATCACCGAGCCGATGCCGCTGACGATCAGGAACGTCCAGCCCAGGCTGGCGACACCGGTGTTGAGCCAGCCGGTGATGCCGTCGCCGCTGAGGGCCGCGGCGAGGAAGGTGAAGGGGATGACGATGATCGAGGCGACGACGTTCGCGATGATCGTGGCGAGCAGCTGGATGCCGAAGATCCGCCACCAGGTGCCCCGGACCAGCTTCGCGGATCGGCTCATCGCCTTCTTGATGCCCTGCTTCTCCAGCATCAGGGCGGGCGAGGCCAGCGAGAAGCGGATCATCAGCCACAGGGCGACGATGCCGGCGCCGATGACGCCCAGGACGGTCAGCGCGACGCCCGGCCCGGTGCTCCCGGCGGCGGCGATGAGGATGCCGGGCAGGGTGCCCACGGTGACGATGCCGGCGGTGATGAGCAGCAGCAGGCAGATGAGGCCGAACAGTTTGAGGACCTGAGGGCGGGCGTCCCGCCAGGCCTCGCCGATGGTGACCGACTTGCCGAGTACGGCGCGGCTGGTGACGGTGGTGAGCAGGGCGGTCGCGATGACGGTGCCGACCAGGGAGATCACGAAGATCACGCTGGAGTTGAGCAGGGCGTCGCCCATGGCGCGGCTCAGCTCGCTGAGGGTGGCGCTCGGGTCGTTGAGGGCGTCGGTGCTGGAGTCGTTCAGGACGAGGCCCTGGAACAGCACGACGATGATCTCGGTGAGGACCGCGACGGTCAGGGAGATGCCCAGGACCGTGCGCCAGTGGGTGCGCATGGTGGAGACGGCGCCGTCGAGGATCTCGCCGACGCCGAGCGGGCGGAGGGGGATGACGCCGGGCTTGGCGGCGGGCGGGGGGCCGCCCCAGCCGCTTCCCCGGCCGCCGTGGCCACCGGGGTGTCCGTAGCCGCCGGGGCTTCCGGGGCCGTAACCGCCAGGGCCTCCGGGGCCGTATCCGCCGGGCGGCTGGGAGCCCCAGCCCGGGCCGGGCGGCGGGGGCGGGGGAGCCTGGCCGGGGCCGGCCGGGCCGCTGGGGGCGGACCACTGGGCCGGTGGCGGCTGCTCCTTGGACCACTGCGGGCCGGGGCCCGGCGGGGTCTGGCCCGGCTGGTCGGCGGGCTGTGCGGGACCGGGGCGGTCTTCGGGCTCGGCAGGGCCGGACGCGTCAGGCTTCTGCCCGTCGGACGGGGCGGATCCGGGCGAGGCCCAGCCCGGAGTGTCGTTCATCGTCGCTCCTTCACGGTGCCCGTCCGCGGTCGCGGCGGCAGGTTGGCAGCCATCGTGCCATGGGGTGGTCTTGGAGTGACCGGCCGCGGTATGGGCTGCGTACCTTCAATTGTCCGCTCGATAGGGGGCAGACTGACCGCATGGCTGATCAGTACGCGTACAGCGGCGATGACAAGCGGCCGACCGAGATCCCGGCGATCCGCTGGGAAGAGCCACCGGAAGGTCCCGTTCTGGTCCTGCTCGACCAGACGAGGCTGCCCGCGGAGGAGGTCGAACTGGTCTGTACGGACGCGCCCGCGTTGGTGGAGGCGATCCGCTCGCTCGCCGTGCGGGGGGCGCCCCTGCTCGGCATCGCGGGGGCGTACGGCGTCGCGCTCGCCGCCGTGCGGGGCTTCGACGTGGACGAGGCCGCGGCCGCGCTGGCGAGTGCCCGGCCGACCGCGGTGAACCTGGCCGTCGGGGTGCGGCGGGCGCAGTCGGCCCATGAGGCCGCGCTCGCCAAGGGAGGCGACGTCAGGCAGGCGGCCGCGGCGGCGCTGGCCGCGGCGCGGCAGCTGCACCGGGAGGACGCCGAGGCCAGTGGGCGGATGGCTGAGCACGGGCTGGCGCTGCTGGACGAGCTGCTGCCCGGTGGTGGGCACCGGATCCTCACCCACTGCAACACCGGTTCGCTGGTGTCGGGCGGTGAGGGCACGGCGTTCGCGGTGGCGCTCGCTGCGCACCGGGTGGGCCGGCTGCGGCGGCTGTGGGTGGACGAGACGCGTCCGTTGCTGCAGGGCGCGCGTCTGACGGCGTACGAGGCGGCCCGCAGCGGGATGGCGTACACGCTGCTCACCGACAACGCGGCGGGGTCGCTGTTCGCCGCGGGTGAGGTGGACGCGGTGCTGATCGGGGCGGACCGGATCACGGCGGACGGTTCGGTGGCGAACAAGGTCGGGAGTTATCCGCTGGCGGTGCTGGCGCGGTACCACCATGTGCCGTTCATCGTGGTGGCGCCGGTGACGACGGTGGATCTGGACACGGCGGACGGGGCGTCCATCGAGGTGGAGCAGCGTCCCGGGCACGAGGTCACGGAGGTGGTGGCGCCGCAGGTGCCGGTGGCCGGTGCGGAGGCGGGCGGCGGGATTCCGGTGGCGCCGCTGGGGACGCAGGCGTACAACCCGGCGTTCGATGTGACTCCGCCGGAGCTGGTGACGGCGATCGTCACGGAGGAGGGTGCCGTTTCGCCCGTCACGGCCGAGGCGCTCGCCGAGGTGTGTGCCCGGTCGCGCCGGGTGGCGGCGGGCTAGTCGAGCGGCTGCCGGAGTGTGTGCCCGGGCGGTGCGGGCTCCGGCGTGCCCGTCCCCCGTGCCGTGGCCGCGGAGGTCGTCGAAGATCGGCAGCGGCGGGAAAGGAGGGCAGACAGTGGCGCTCCCTGCGACTATGGTCACTGGCCGGTGACCTACCTCACCACTGCCTTCGCCACTGTTATGAGAATGGGATGATGTCGTTTATGAAGGGACGAGTCCTTGTCGTCGACGACGACACCGCACTGGCCGAGATGCTCGGCATCGTGCTGCGTGGTGAGGGTTTCGAGCCGTCTTTCGTGGCCGACGGCGACAAGGCGCTGGCCGCCTTCCGCGAGTCCAAGCCCGATCTGGTGCTGCTGGACCTGATGCTGCCCGGCCGGGACGGCATCGAGGTGTGCCGTCTGATCAGGGCGGAGTCCGGGGTGCCGATCGTGATGCTCACGGCGAAGAGCGACACGGTCGACGTCGTCGTGGGCCTGGAGTCGGGCGCGGACGACTACATCGTGAAGCCGTTCAAGCCGAAGGAGCTGGTGGCCCGGATCCGGGCGCGGCTGCGGAGGTCGGAGGAACCCGCTCCGGAGCAGCTCGCCATCGGTGACCTGGTCATCGACGTGGCCGGGCACTCCGTGAAGCGGGACGGGCAGTCGATCGCGCTGACGCCGCTGGAGTTCGACCTGCTGGTCGCGCTGGCGCGCAAGCCGTGGCAGGTGTTCACGCGCGAGGTGCTGCTGGAGCAGGTGTGGGGTTACCGGCACGCGGCGGACACGCGTCTGGTGAACGTGCACGTGCAGCGGCTGCGCTCCAAGGTCGAGAAGGACCCGGAGAAGCCGGAGATCGTGGTGACGGTCCGTGGTGTCGGGTACAAGGCAGGGCCGAGCTGACATGTCCGGCGACAGTGCCGCTTCGGCGCCCGGCCGGTCCGGGGCCCGCCCGGGGCGGCCTGTCGGGCGGAAGAAGCCCGGCTCCCGCTGGGCGCGGTTCCTGGAGAGCGGGCTGCTGCAGGGCGGCGTCCAGGGCAGTCCGGTCATCCGGCTGTTCATGCGGTGGGTGCGCCGGCCGTTGCTGCCCGTCATGCGGCTGTGGCGTCGCAACATCCAGCTCAAGGTCGTCGTCACCACGCTGCTGATGTCGCTCGGTGTGGTCCTGCTGCTGGGCTTCGTGGTGATCGGGCAGGTGCGCAACGGGCTGCTGGACGCCAAGGTGAAGGCGTCCCAGAGCCAGGCCGCGGGCGGGTTCGCGGTGGCCAAGCAGCGGGCCGAAGAGGCGCCGAGTGGCACCGGCGACGACGTGACCACGGTGGACGGCCGTCCCGCGCAGAACGTCATCCAGTGGATGAGCGACCTGGTCTCCTCGCTGTCCAGCGGCGGTCAGGGCGCCTTCGACGTGGTCACGCTCCCGGCCTCGGACGCGGACGGCACCGGCGGGCGCGGGCCGCGTGCCTCCGGCGAGGTCGACTGGAGCAAGAGCGTGCCCGTCGACCTGCGCGAGCGGATCGGCAGCAGCACGACGGCCGCGCAGAGCTACACGCGCATCACCTACAACAACGAGACCAAGGACTCCCAGCCGGGCCTGGTCATCGGCAAGCAGGTCAACGACCCGAACGGCGACCCGTACCAGCTGTACTACCTCTTCCCGCTCACGCAGGAGGAGAAGTCGCTGAGCCTGGTCAAGGGCACGCTGGCGACGGCCGGGCTGTTCGTGGTGGTGCTGCTCGGGGCCATCGCCTGGCTGGTCGTGCGGCAGGTCGTCACGCCAGTGCGGATGGCGGCGGGGATCGCGGAGCGGCTGTCGGCCGGGCGGCTCCAGGAGCGGATGAAGGTCACCGGCGAGGACGACATCGCGCGGCTCGGCGAGGCCTTCAACAAGATGGCGCAGAACCTGCAGCTCAAGATCAGCCAGCTGGAGGACCTGTCGCGGATGCAGCGCCGGTTCGTCTCGGACGTGTCGCACGAGCTGCGCACGCCGCTGACGACGGTGCGGATGGCCGCGGACGTCATCCATGAGGCGCGGGAGGACTTCGACCCGGTGACCGCGCGGTCGGCGGAACTGCTCGCGGACCAGCTGGACCGGTTCGAGTCGCTGCTCGCGGACCTGCTGGAGATCAGCCGTTTCGACGCGGGCGCCGCGGCGCTGGAGGCGGAGCCGATAGACCTCAGGGACGTCGTACGGCGGGTGGTCAGCGGGGCCGAGCCGCTCGCGGAGCGCAAGGGCACGCGGATCCGCGTCCTCGGGGACCAGCAGCCCGTCGTCGCCGAGGCCGACGCCCGGCGCGTGGAGCGCGTGCTGCGCAACCTGGTCGTCAACGCCGTCGAGCACGGCGAGGGCAACGACGTGGTCGTCAAGCTCGCCGCGGCCGGCGGGGCGGTCGCGGTCGCGGTGCGGGACTACGGGGTCGGACTCAAGCCGGGTGAGGCGACCCGCGTGTTCAGCCGCTTCTGGCGGGCCGACCCGGCACGCGCGCGTACCACGGGTGGTACGGGTCTGGGGCTGTCCATCGCCCTGGAGGACGCGCGGCTGCACGGTGGCTGGCTGCAGGCGTGGGGCGAGCCGGGGGGAGGCTCGCAGTTCCGGCTGACGCTGCCCAGGACCGCCGACGAGCCGCTGCGGGGCTCCCCGATACCGCTGGAGCCCAAGGACTCACGGCGGAACCGGGGGCTCGACGACGCGGGCCTGCCGTGCGGCGGCGGGGACGGCGAGAAGCGGGCGACCGTGCCGGCGCAGCCCGCCAACGGGCCGGTGCCCGCGCGGGCGAAGCAGGACCCCATACCGCCGCGGGCGGCTGCCGCCGCGGCCGATCCGACGGCCCTGCCCGGCAACGGCGCGCGCGTGGTGCCACGGCCCGCCTCGGGGACGCGACGGCAGGACGACGCGGGGACGGCGGAGCCGGCGCCGCGTGACGGGGATGTGAGTGGTCTGGCGGGGACCACCGGCAACGGCGTGGCGAGCGAGGCGGCCGGGGCCGACCGGGGACCGGTCGTGACCGGGCCCCGGGAAGCGGACGGGGACCAGGGAGCCGCGGCCTCGGGCGGGAAGACCGAGCCGGGAGACGCGAAGAGGCAAGGGGAGGCATCTCGTGGGCGCTGACCGCGAAGGGCGCGGCAGGCGTACGCCCGCGCGTGTGATGGCGTACGCCGCCGGTGGCGTGCTGCTGCTGGCGGGGTGTGCCTCGATGCCGGACGGCGGGGACCTGCGCAGTGTGGAGTCCACCCCGCGCCAGGAGAGCCAGGTGCGGGTGTTCGCCGTCCCGCCCGGTGAGGACGCGCCGCCCTCGGAGATCGTGCAGGGCTTCCTGGAGGCGCTCACCAGCGACGATCCGGACTACAAGACGGCACGCCAGTACCTGACCGGCGAGGCCGCGAAGACCTGGCGGCCGGAGCTGTCCGCGACGGTGCTGAAGGACGGGCCCGGCGCCAAGCCCGAGGGGGCGGGTGGCCGGGAGGACACCGGCGACATCACGTACCGGCTGACCGGCACCAAGGTCGCCACCGTGGACGCGCAGCAGGCGTACGCGCCCGCCACCGGCGAGTACGGCAGGACCGTGCACCTGACGCAGGACGACAAGAGCGGACAGTGGCGGATCGACGTGCTGCCGCAGGGCGTCGTCATGGGCGAGTCGGACTTCCAGCGCAACTACATGTCCGTCAACAAGTACTACCTCGCTTCGAACACCGTGGCGGCCGGGGAGGACTCGCAGCCCACGGCGGTCGCCGACCCCGTCTACGTGCGGCGGCGCGTGGATCCCATGACGCAGACCGTGCGCTCCCTGCTCAACGGGCCCACGCGCTGGCTCGGGCCCGTGGTCCGGTCGAGCTTCCCGACCGGCACGGCGCTGGCGAAGAACGCCGGCACGCTGGCGCCCGACGACCGGAACAAGCTGACGGTCCCCCTCAACGACAAGGCCGCCGGCATCGGCGCCAACCGCTGTCATGAGATGGCGGCCCAGATGCTGTTCACGCTGCGGAACCTCAGTCCCGCGGTGGACGAGGTGGAGCTGCGGGCCGACGGTACGGAGCTGTGCGCGCTCACGCAGGGGGCGGCCGAGGCGGCGGCCTTCCGCAGCTCGGCACGGCCACCCGACTACCTGTACTTCGTCGACGGCAAGGACCGGCTCGTCCGGATCCCCGCGGGCAACAGCGGCACCAAGCCGGACCCGGCTCCGGGGGCGCTCGGCGAGGGCGACACGGCGCTGCGCTCGGTCGCGGTCTCGCGCGACGAGCACACGGCGGCCGGCGTCAGCCTCGACGGCAAGTCGCTCTACGTGGGGTCGCTGGTCTCGGGCGGTTCGCTCGGCGAGCCGGTGCTGCGCAGCCACGGCCGTACCGAGTCGGACCGGCTGACCACCCCCAGCTGGGACGCGGACGACGGCCTGTGGGTGGCCGACCGGGACCCGGACGACCCCCGGCTGCTCCTGCTCGAGGACGGAAAGGGCGAGCCGCTGCAGGTGCGCACGCCGCACCTGGACGGCCGGATCCAGGCCGTGCGGGTGGCCGCCGACGGGGTGCGGATCGCGCTCGTCGTGGAGAAGGGCGGCAAGAAGACGCTGCTCATCGGGCTGATCGAGCGGGACGAGAAGCCGGGCGAGAAGCCGGCCGTCAGGGTGGTGGAACTGCGCTCCGCGACTCCTGAGCTGGAGGAGGTCACGGCCATGTCCTGGGCCGGGGACAGCCGGCTCGTGGTGGTCGGACGCGAGCACGGGGGCGTGGAGCAGATGCGGTACGTCCAGGTCGACGGTTCCACCCCGGACGTACCGGCGCCCGCGGCCCTGACCGGCGTCAAGGAGGTCACGGCCGCCGAGGACGACCAGCTGCCGCTGGTGGCGTACTCGGTGGACGGGATCGTCCGGCTGCCGTCGGGCGCGCAGTGGCAGAAGGTGACGGAGGGGACGGCACCGGTCTATCCGGGGTGAGGCGCGGGCGGCCCGGGGTCCCTCGGACGGAGGCCGCTCGGGTGCCCCAGGGGCGGACGCGCTCGGGTTCACCGGGGTGGAGGCGCTCGGGCGCCCTGGGACGGAGGCGCTCGGGTTCCCCGGGACGTAGGCGCCCGGGTGGCCCGGATCGGCCACCGGCAGGGGGCGTCACTCGTGTGAGGGACGAGTGGATTGCCGCTCGGTGACTTGTCCACAGGCGGTTCTCTGCGGTTTTCCACAGGGGTGGCCGGGGCGGGGCCGTGGCGGCACAGTGGTGTCCATGCGGGGGTGGTGGCAGGACCTCACCGACCTAGTGCTGCCGGGCGAGTGCGGGGGCTGTGGGAAGCCTCGTGCGGTGCTCTGCGCGGAGTGCCGTGCGGTGCTGAGCGGAGCCGCGGTGTGTCGCGTGCGGCCGGATCCGGAACCGCCCGGGTTGCCCGTGGTGCACGCGGCCGCCCGGTACGCGGACGAGGTCCGGGCGACGCTGCTGGCCCACAAGGAACGGGGAGCCCTGGCGCTCGCGGGTCCGCTCGGGGCGGCCCTGGCCGGAGCGGTGCGGGCCGGCCTTCAGGGGGCTTCGGACCCGGCGGGGGCCGGGATGGCGTCGCCGCGGGAGAGCGGGGTTCCCGTGCTGCTCGTGCCCGTGCCGTCCGGGCGGCGGGCCGTGCGGGCCCGGGGACATGATCCGGCGCGGCGGATCGCCCTCGCGGCGGCGGGCCGGCTGCGGGGGAGCGGCATCCCGGCCCGGGTGCTCGGCGTGCTGCGGCAGAAGCGGGCCGTGGCCGACCAGTCGCGGCTCAACTCCCGTCAGCGGCTGGGCAATCTCGCGGGCGCGCTCGCGGTGGCGCCAGGTGCTGCCCGGCTGCTCCGCGAGGGCCCGGTCGTCCTCGTCGACGACGTGATGACCACGGGGGCGTCCCTGGCGGAGGCCGCACGGGCGGTGCGGGCGGCGGGGCCGGTTTCGAACGCTGGGAGAACCTCGGCCGTGTACGAGGGAGAGACGTGGGAAAGCAGAGAGGAACAGAACGTCGGATCAACGCGAGAGAGGACGGGCCGGCGGCCCGGCCGGCAGGGAATCGCGGGCGCGGGCGGCGCCGGCGGTGTCGTGGACGTGGCGTGCGCGGCAGTGGTCGCGGCGTCACCGGAGTCTTTCCAAATAAACCGGAACTGACTGAGTTCTTGCGTCGTTGCAGGTAACGAGAGGGCCTATTCACCTGAACGGAGGTACGCCGCAGTAGAGGGTGACGACATCCGTCCAGGCGAGATATGTTCGGTTGAGAGGGAAAGCCGCAGGCCACACCTCTCAAATCGAATGCCGTGCTGCGGGTTTTTCTTCATCACTCGCGACGGTGGAGTGGAGATCTCGCCCCCGGGGGAGGAGGTGGAAGTCACCGAGTCCGAGGTTCCGGGGTTCACCGGAGCCTGGTGCAAAAAGGGAGACGCTCCGCAGCGAGGCGGAGCGATCCGGGAACGGAGTTCTGCGTGGACATCGTCGTCAAGGGCCGCAAGACCGAGGTGCCCGAGCGGTTCCGGAAGCACGTGGCCGAGAAGCTGAAGCTGGAGAAGATCCAGAAGCTCGATGGCAAGGTGATCAGCCTCGACGTCGAGGTGTCCAAGGAGCCCAATCCGCGGCAGGCCGACCGCTGTGACCGAGTGGAGATCACCCTCCGCTCCCGCGGTCCGGTGATCCGGGCGGAGGCAGCGGCGAGCGATCCGTACGCGGCGCTCGACCTGGCGGCGGAGAAGCTGGAAGCCCGGTTGCGCAGGCAGCACGACAAGCGGTTCTCGCGCCGTGGCGCGCGCCGGATCCCGGCCGCCGAGGTCGCCGACCACGTCCCGGGTGTGGCGACGCTCAACGGGAACGGCCTGGTGACGGCTGCCGAGGAAGAGCCGGAAGCCGTGCCCACGAAGAAGATCGGCTCGCTGGAAGTGCAGGGTGACGGCCCCATCGTCGTCCGCGAGAAGACCCACGTCGCAGCCCCCATGACCCTCGACCAGGCTCTCTACGAGATGGAGCTGGTCGGGCACGACTTCTACCTGTTCGTCGACTCCGAGACCAAGGAACCGAGTGTCGTCTACCGGCGGCACGCCTATGACTACGGCGTGATCCACCTCAGCACGGACACGATGGTCACACAGGCGCACTCCCCCGAGGCGGGCGGTGCGCTCGGCGGCTGACCGTGCCGGGTGACAGCGGAGCAGGTGCCCCTGGAGCGCGTGTGCGCCCCCAGGGGCACCCCTGTGCGACCACTTCGCGCCCCGCTCCGTCACCCCGGCGCCGCCCGGGCATGAAATCATGGTGGGCACAGCCCAACCGGTGGGTCGTTGCTCTGGGTTGGCGATGGCTCGGGACCACAGGCCACAGCCTTCAGGGGGAGGAACGATGGCGGACAGCTTCGGACCGATGCGTGACGGGGGTGCCGTCGACGGCGTCGTCGGCATGGGCCCGGACTCGGAGACTCCACGCAAGGAACCGATCAGAGTCCTTGTCGTGGACGACCACGCCCTGTTCCGCCGTGGCCTGGAGATCGTGCTCGCCGCCGAGGAGGACATCCAGGTGATCGGGGAGGCGGGCGACGGCGCCGAGGCGGTCGAGAAGGCCGCCGATCTGCTGCCCGACATCGTTCTGATGGACGTACGGATGCCCAAGCGGGGCGGCATCGAGGCGTGCACCTCCATCAAGGAGGTGGCACCCAGCGCCAAGATCATCATGCTGACGATCAGCGACGAGGAAGCCGATCTCTACGACGCCATCAAGGCGGGCGCGACCGGTTATCTCCTCAAGGAGATCTCCACGGACGAGGTGGCCACCGCCATTCGCGCGGTCGCCGACGGGCAGTCGCAGATCAGCCCGTCCATGGCGTCGAAACTGCTCACCGAGTTCAAGTCGATGATCCAGCGCACGGACGAGCGCCGGCTGGTGCCGGCGCCGCGTCTGACCGACCGCGAACTGGAAGTCCTCAAGCTCGTCGCCACGGGCATGAACAACCGTGACATCGCCAAGGAGTTGTTCATCTCCGAGAACACCGTGAAGAACCACGTGCGCAACATCCTGGAGAAGCTGCAGTTGCACTCCAGGATGGAGGCGGTGGTGTACGCGATGCGGGAGAAGATCCTCGAGATCCGGTAGGTCTCGGTCTCAGCGGTCTCGGCGGTCTCAGCCGAGAATGCGGGCGAGTTCCTTCACGAGGGGTTCGCGCAGGTCCGGGGCGTCGACGCGGTCCACGCGCACGTCCGTGCAGTCGACCCAGGTCGCCGCCTCGGCCAGGGCCTGGGCGACGGACGGGACCGCCTTCGGGCCGTCGAGCGTGACCTGCTTGGCCACCAGTGTGCGGCCCTCGCGGGCGGGATCCACGCGGCCGACGAGCCGGCCGCCGGCCAGGACCGGCATCGCGAAGTAGCCGTGCACCCGCTTCTGCTTGGGGACGTAGGCCTCCAGGCGGTGGGTGAAGCCGAAGATCCGCTCCGTGCGTGCCCGCTCCCAGATCAGGGAGTCGAAAGGCGACAGCAGCGTGGTGCGGTGACGGCCGCGCGGGGGCGTGTCCAAGGCCGCGGGATCGGCCCAGGCCGGCTTGGACCAGCCCTCGACCGTGACCGGGACCAGGCCCGAGTCGGCGATCACCGCGTCGACCTGCTCGCCCTTGAGGCGGTGGTAGTCGGCGATGTCCGCGCGGGTGCCGATGCCGAGGGACTGGCCCGCCAGGCGGACAAGGCGGCGCAGGCACTCGGTGTCGTCCAGTTCGTCATGCAGCAGCGCGTCCGGGATGGCGCGCTCGGCGAGGTCGTAGATCCGCTTCCAGCCGCGGCGTTCCACGCACACCACCTCGCCGTACATCAGGGCGCGTTCGACGGCGACCTTGGAGCCGGACCAGTCCCACCAGTCGTTCGTCTTCTTCGCACCGCCCAACTCGGTGGCCGTCAGGGGGCCTTCGGCGCGGAGCTGCTCGATGACCCGGTCGTAGGCGCCGTCCGGGAGTTCGTGGTTCCAGTGCGGGCGGTTGCGGTAGGCGCGGCGGCGGAAGGCGAAGTGGGGCCACTCCTTGATGGGGAGGATGCAGGCCGCGTGGGACCAGTACTCGAAGGAGTGCGTGTCCTTCCAGTACGCGTTCTCCACGGTCTTCCGGCCCACCGCGCCGAGGCGGGCGTAGGGGACGAGTTCGTGGGAGCGGGCCAGGACCGAGATCGTGTCGAGCTGTATCGCGCCCAGGTGGCGGAGGACGCCGCGGACGCCGGAGCGGCGGTCGGGGGCGCCGAGGAAGCCTTGGGCGCGGAGGGCGATTCTGCGGGCCTCGTCTGCGGTGAGGTCTGCGGTGGGGCGCGGGGTGGTCATGGTCCGCACGATAGGGGGTGGGACTGACAGTGGGGGGTGCCGCTGCGCCCACCCGTGCCGCCCCTGGCGGCACGATTGCCCGCAGCTAGGGCGCGGGCAAGTACGGTGCCGTCGACGGGAGGCCCAGGTCTGATGGGAGCAGGGAGCCGACCCAGGTGTCTCGGCGTACTCCCTTGTTGTTCGTCGCGGCGCGCAGCGTGCCCTCGATCGTGAAGCCGGCTCGTTCCGCCACCGCGCGCGAGGCCCGGTTGCCCACCTCCGCGCGCCATTCGATGCGGTCGAGCGCGGCCTGCACGAAGGCCCAGCGGCAGGCGGTGAGGGCGGCTTCCGTGATGTAGCCGCGGGAACGGTGCTGCTTCGCGGCCCAGAAGCCGATCTCGCCCACGCCCAGGGCGCGCATGGTGATGCCGAGCATGCCCGCGAGCTCCCCGGAGCGGAGGAAGACGCCGAAGGTGAACATGGAGCCGTCCGCCCAGCCGTCCGGAGCCAGCTGTTCCGTGAAGCCCTGGGCGTGCTCGCGGAGGTAGGGCGAGGGGATCGTGGTCCAGCGCTGGATGTCGGGGTCCTGGCAGGCGTCGTACACCGCGTCGGTGTCCTGGGGGCCGACCGTGCGCAGCAGGAGGCGGTCCGTGGTGAGGGTGACGGGTCCATCGGCCGATTCTGCTCAGAGGCCGCCACAGACGCCATCTGTTTGCCCTTGGTGACCGGGTGATCACGCCTGGTGCAATTCGGTGGAGGGATGCGGCACTATCCGTGGGGCCCGGACGTTGTCCCCTTTGAAGCAGACGTGAATCAGAATTGAAGCAGCGGACGGTAGCCGTCACGGCAGGCCCTCCCGGCGCGGTGGGGTCCTCGCATACGATGGCCGTTGCTCAGTAAGTCAAGTGGTAACCGACCGTCCCAGGCCCGACCGGCAAGGAGACCAACCCCCGTGTCCGTCCTCTCGAAGATCATGCGTGCAGGCGAAGGCAAGATCCTGCGCAAGCTGCACCGCATCGCGGACCAGGTCAACTCCATCGAAGAGGACTTCGTCGACCTCTCCGACGCCGAGCTGAGGGCCCTCACCGATGAGTACAAGCAGCGGTACGCCGACGGTGAGAGCCTGGACGACCTGCTGCCCGAGGCGTTCGCCACCGTCCGCGAGGCCGCCAAGCGCGTCCTCGGCCAGCGTCACTACGACGTGCAGATGATGGGTGGCGCCGCGCTGCACATGGGCTACGTGGCCGAGATGAAGACCGGTGAGGGCAAGACCCTCGTGGGCACGCTGCCGGCGTATCTGAACGCCCTGTCCGGCGAAGGCGTCCACATCATCACGGTCAACGACTACCTGGCCGAGCGCGACTCCGAGATGATGGGCCGCGTCCACCGCTTCCTGGGTCTGAGCGTCGGCTGCATCCTCGCCAACATGACGCCGGCTCAGCGCCGCGAGCAGTACGCCTGCGACATCACGTACGGCACGAACAACGAGTTCGGCTTCGACTACCTGCGCGACAACATGGCGTGGTCCAAGGACGAGCTCGTCCAGCGCGGTCACAACTTCGCCATCGTCGACGAGGTCGACTCCATCCTCATCGACGAGGCCCGTACGCCGCTGATCATCTCCGGCCCGGCCGACCAGGCCACCAAGTGGTACGGGGACTTCGCCAAGCTGGTGAAGCGCCTCAAGCGCGGCGAGGCCGGCCAGCCGCTCAAGGGCATCGAGGAGACCGGCGACTACGACGTCGACGAGAAGAAGCGCACGGTCGCCATCCACGAGTCCGGCGTCGCCAAGGTCGAGGACTGGCTGGGCATCGACAACCTCTACGAGTCGGTGAACACCCCGCTGGTGGGCTACCTGAACAACGCCATCAAGGCGAAGGAACTGTTCAAGAAGGACAAGGACTACGTCATCATCGACGACGAGGTCATGATCGTCGACGAGCACACCGGACGTATCCTCGCGGGCCGCCGCTACAACGAGGGCATGCACCAGGCGATCGAGGCGAAGGAAGGGGTGCCGATCAAGGACGAGAACCAGACGCTCGCCACGATCACCCTCCAGAACTTCTTCCGCCTCTACAAGCGCCACGACCACAACGGCAAGGAACAGCCCGGTCTGTGCGGCATGACCGGTACGGCCATGACCGAGGCCGCCGAGTTCCACCAGATCTACAAGCTCGGTGTGGTGCCGATCCCGACCAACCGGCCGATGGTCCGCAAGGACCAGTCGGACCTGATCTACCGGACCGAGGTCGCCAAGTTCGAGGCGGTCGTCGACGACATCGAGGAGAAGCACCGCAAGGGGCAGCCGATCCTCGTCGGCACCACCTCCGTCGAGAAGTCCGAGTACCTCTCGCAGCAGCTCAGCAAGCGCGGCATCCAGCACGAGGTGCTCAACGCCAAGCAGCACGACCGTGAGGCGACGATCGTCGCCCAGGCCGGCCGCAAGGGCGCCGTCACGGTGGCCACCAACATGGCCGGCCGTGGTACGGACATCAAGCTCGGCGGCAACCCCGAGGACCTCGCCGAGGCCGAGCTGCGGCAGCGCGGCCTCGACCCCGAGGAGCACATCGAGGAGTGGGCGCACGCCCTGCCCGAGGCGCTCCAGCGCGCCGAGAAGGCCGTGCAGGCCGAGAAGGACGAGGTCGAGAAGCTCGGCGGGCTCTACGTGCTGGGCACCGAGCGGCACGAGTCGCGGCGCATCGACAATCAGCTGCGCGGTCGTTCCGGCCGTCAGGGCGACCCCGGCGAGTCCCGCTTCTACCTCTCCCTCGGCGACGACCTGATGCGGCTGTTCAAGGCCCAGATGGTCGAGCGCGTGATGTCCATGGCGAACGTCCCGGACGACGTGCCGATCGAGAACAAGATGGTCACGCGCGCGATCGCGTCCGCCCAGTCGCAGGTCGAGCAGCAGAACTTCGAAACCCGTAAGAACGTCCTGAAGTACGACGAGGTCCTCAACCGTCAGCGCGAGGTCATCTACGGCGAGCGGCGCCGCGTCCTGGAGGGCGAGGACCTGCACGAGCAGGTGCAGCACTTCATGGACGACACGATCGACGCGTACGTCCAGGCCGAGACCGCCGAGGGCTTCCCCGAGGACTGGGACCTCGACCGGCTGTGGGGCGCCTTCAAGCAGCTCTACCCGTGCAAGGTCACCATCGAGGAGCTGGAGGAGGCGGCCGGCGACCGGGCCGGACTGACCGCCGAGTTCATCGGCGACTCCGTCAAGGACGACATCCACGAGCAGTACGAGGCGCGTGAGGCGCAGCTCGGCTCCGAGATCATGCGTGAGCTGGAGCGCCGGGTCGTGCTGTCGGTCCTCGACCGCAAGTGGCGTGAGCACCTCTACGAGATGGACTACCTCCAGGAGGGCATCGGCCTGCGCGCGATGGCGCAGAAGGACCCGCTGGTCGAGTACCAGCGCGAGGGCTTCGACATGTTCACCGCCATGATGGAGGGCATCAAGGAGGAGTCCGTCGGCTACCTGTTCAACCTGGAGGTCCAGGTGGAGCAGCAGGTCGAGGAGGTCCCGGTCGAGGACGCCAAGCCCGTGGCCGACCTGGAGAAGCACGACGCGGTGCCGGCGCAGACGGGTGGCCGGCCGGAGATCCGTGCCAAGGGGCTCGACGTCCCGCAGCGGCGCAACCTCCACTTCTCCGCTCCGACCGTCGACGGCGAGGGCGGCACGATCGAGGGCGACTTCACCGAGGACGGCGAGCCGGTGCGTTCCGAGTCCGACGGCCTCACGCGCGCGGAGCGCCGCAAGCAGGCGAAGAGCCGGGGCCGCCGCAAGAAGTGAGTGACGGTGGCTGAGGCACCGTAACGGCTGGAAGGGCCGGACACCCGAGGGTGTCCGGCCCTTCGGCGTGCGAGGGCCCGGGCCGCGGCCCCGGCACGAGCCGGGAGGGCCGGGAGCGCCGGGAGCGCCGGGAGGGCAGGGAGGTCAGTCGGCCTCGGCGCGGGGTGGGCGGGGGCCGCCCAGCTCCACCGCGGTGCAGCGCCAGCGGAGGTCCTGGCCGAGTTCCAGGCGGAAGGCCATGGCACGCAGTCGGTCGCCGGCGCCGATGCGGGCGAAGGCCTCGATGGCGCCGGGGCGGGGTTCGAAGTAGCCGATGTCCCGGACGACGGGGCGGGCGCCGCGCGTGCGCAGGGGGCCGCGCTCGGCCAGCCAGGCCAGTTCGTCGTAGGCGCGGCCGCGGGTGTGCCGGAGCATCGAGTGCACGGGGCGGTGGCCGCTCAGGACGGCGAGGAGGAGGTCGGCGAAGAGGTCGGTGGGCAGGGGGTGGGGGATCGGGGCGGCTCGCCGGGAACCCGGGGCCGGGAGGCCGGGGGTGGGTGCTGCGGTGGTGGGGGCGGTCCCTGCGGTGGCGGGGATGGTCCCTGCGGTGGGCGCCTGGGTGGTGCCTGTCGTCGCCCTGCGGGGTGTTGCTGTGCGGGTGCGCGTGGGGGTCGGCGGGCGGGTGTCGGTCGGGCGGGTGTGAGGGCGCGGCCGGGCGGTCGCCGGGGGCCGACCGCCGGCTGCGGCCCGGGTGCGGCCGGTGCCGCCGCCGGGGGTGCGGGGCGGGGCTGCGCTGCCGGAGGTCTGGGGCCGGCTGCTGCCTGCTGTGGGTTGTGGGGTGCGGGTGACTGCGGTGGTGGGCGGTGTGGTCGCATCCCGGGTCGGGCCTCCGGAGGGCCGGGGAAGGCTGTGGCCTGCCGTTGCCGCCGCCGAGGGTGTGGTGCGGGATGCGTTCGTGCGTGTGGTCGTGCTTCCGGCGGTTCGCGGAGGCGCGGTGTTCTCCAGGGCCGTCATGGGCGTTGTGGCCGCCTCCGGCGGCGTGGTTCCGGAGGAGGGGGGTGAGGTGGTGTTCGCGCCTCGGGGGCTGGGCGTGCCGGGGGTGTGCTGGTCCCGGCGGGACGGTGGGCGGGTGGTCTGGCGGTGCTGTGCCCTGGTCATGACCTTGTGCATGGGGGGTCCCCGTTCCGTGGGCCCGGTTGATACCGGGGAGTAACTTCGGGTTGCTGATCTTGTACGGGGCCGACGGGGGCAGGGGCAAGGAAGCGGGCCTCGGGTTCTGGGCGCCGAAATGTTCACCTATCCGGGTGATGCGGGGGTCGTAGAGCCCGTCAGTGCCGGGGTGCGCCGGGTGAATTCCGGGCCTGGGGTGGACGCGTCGAGCGTCACCGGCCGGGACTCGAAAGGGGACGCCCCGCACGTATCCTGAAGGCCGTCCGGAGCTCTTGACCATGAACACCGACCATGAACACCGACCACGAAAGCGGCCAGCCATGCGTGTCTACGTGCCCCTGACCCTCCCCGGTCTCGCCGAGGCGTACAAGACGGGTGAGCTGGGAGCCGGGCCGTTCGTCGCGTACGCCGTGACGCCCGGGCTGCGGGAGTGGTACCTCTCCGACGACATCGAGGAACTGGAGTACGCGGCGCTGAGCCGGGCCGCGCTGGCCTCGCTGCGGCTGCTGGCGGCCGACCCGGAGGCGCCCCGGCGCCGGGTCGTGGTCGCCGTCGACGTCGCCGACCGGGCCGCGAGCGCCGACCCCGACCGGGGGCTCGATCCGGCGGCCCTGGGGGAGGTGCGGGTCGCGGGTGCGGTGCCGCTCGCCAAGGCGGCGTCGGTGCACGTCGACGCGGCGGATGCGGAGGCCGACGTGACCGCGGCCGCGGACGCGCTGCCGGCGGCGGACGGCGGGGACGACGACGCGCAGTTCGTGGTGGACGGCGCGGAGGACCACGAACTGCTGTGGTTCGCCACGCAGGAGATCCCGAACCTGGTGAGCCGGGGGGACTGAGCGAACCCCCGGCCCGGTGAGCCGGGGGGTGAACGATCCCCGGCCCGGTGAGCCGGGGGACCTGAGCGGCGCTCCCGGCCGGGGGCGCGTTGAGGTGCCGTTCTCTTGATTGTCAGTGGGGGCGGGTACGTTTTCGGGCATGGGGATGAAGACGGGCGCGCACATTGTCTGGGACTGGAACGGGACGCTGTTCCACGACATCGACGCGATCATCGGGGCGACGAACGCGGCCTTCGCCGAGCTGGGCCTGGAGCCGCTGACGCTGGAGAAGTACCGGGAGCTGTACTGCGTGCCGGTGCCGAAGTTCTACGAGCGGCTGATGGGGCGGCTGCCCACCGAGGCCGAGTGGGAGCTGATGGACGACATCTTCCACCGGTACTACGCGGAGCACCGGGTGACGTGCGGGCTGACGTTGGGGGCCGAGGAACTGCTGGCCGGGTGGCGGTCGGCGGGGCGCAGCCAGTCGATCCTGAGCATGTACGTGCACGAGGAGCTCGTGCCGCTGGTGCGGGGGTTCGGGATCGAGCCGCACTTCATACGGGTGGACGGGCGGACCGGGCCGTCCGGGGGCAGCAAGGCCGAGCACATGGTGCGGCATCTGGGGTCGCTGAGCGGGGTGGATCCTGAGCGGACCGTCGTGATCGGGGATGCGGCGGATGACGCGGTGGCCGCGCTGCACGTGGGGGCGCGGGCTGTGCTCTACACCGGGGGGTCGCACAGTCGGGCGAGCCTGGAGGTGGTGGGGGTGCCGGTGGTGGACATGCTGGAGGAAGCGGTCGAAGAGGCGGAGCGGCTGGCGGCGTAGGCAGGTGCTCGGCGTGGTAGCTGAGGCCCGGTGGGTCCGCAGCCCGGCGGAGCGGGGTGCCGCCGCGCCCACCCTCCCTCAAGCCGCTACGTCCGTCTCGGCGTGTCGGCACTGTGCAGAACGTCAAACTTCCACAGCTGGTTTTGTACACATACGGCTCATGACGGGGCCCCTGTAAGGAGCGATAGCCTTGGTGGCGTGATCAGCGCGATAGTTCGCGGGGACGCCGACGTCCCTGCCCTGCGCCCGGAGAGCACGGACGACATCCGTGTCCGGGCGGCGGTCGCTGGTCTTCGCGGGCGGGACGGGGCATCGAGGACTCCCGGGACGCCGAGCACCATCCGGACCCAGGCGTCGCAGAGAGCAGCGTCACACCGGTGGAGCAGCTCAAGAATGGCTCAGACTCCCCCGCTCATCTCGCCTTGCGGCATAGCGTCGGAACAGACCGGATACCCCGAGTCACGACGTGACGTCGCAAGCGCAGAGGCCGTACTTCCTTCTACGTCACGCAACGGCGCGCGACAGGAGCCAGAGGACAATGCAGACCAAGCTGGACGAAGCCAAGGCCGAGTTGCTCGAGAGGGCCGCACGGGTAGCTGAGAACAGCCCGGTCGGGGGGCACCTACCGACCGGGTCGACGGGCGAGGAGACCCCAGACGCCCAGGAAGCTCCGGACCGCGAGTCCCTGCTCACGTTCCTCCAGCGTTACTACCTGCACACGGCCCCCGAGGACCTCACCGACCGCGACCCGGTCGACGTCTTCGGAGCCGCCGTATCGCACTACCGACTGGCCGAGAACCGCCCCCAGGGCACGGCCAACGTGCGGGTGCACACCCCCACCGTCGAGGAGAACGGGTGGACGTGCAGCCACTCCGTCGTCGAGGTCGTCACCGACGACATGCCCTTCCTCGTCGACTCCGTCACCAATGAGCTGACGCGGCAGGGGCGTGGCATCCACGTCGTCATCCACCCGCAGTTCGTCGTCCGGCGCGACGTCACGGGCAAGCTCATCGAGGTGCTGCCCACCCCCGCGACCGGCGCCGGAGGCCTCCCGCACGACGCGCACGTCGAGTCCTGGATCCACGTCGAGATCGACCGCGAGACCGACCGGGCCGATCTGAAGCAGATCACGGCCGACCTGCTGCGCGTGCTGTCCGACGCCCGCGAGGCCGTCGAGGACTGGGGCAAGATGCGGGACGCGGCCATCCGGCTGGCGGAGGGGCTGCCGGACGAGTCCATCCCGGGCGACCTCCCCGGCCCGCAGGTCGAGGAGGCCCGCGAGCTGCTGCGCTGGCTGGCCGACGACCACTTCACCTTCCTCGGCTACCGCGAGTACCAGCTGCGCGACGACGACTCCCTGGCCGCCGTCCCCGGCACCGGCCTCGGCATCCTGCGCGCCGACCCGCACCACTCCGACCAGGAGAGCCACCCGGTCAGCCCGTCCTTCGAGCGGCTGCCCGCCGACGCCCGCGCCAAGGCGCGCGAGCACAAGCTCCTCGTCCTGACCAAGGCGAACAGCCGGGCGACCGTGCACCGGCCGTCGTACCTGGACTACATCGGGGTCAAGAAGTTCGACGCCGAGGGCAATGTCGTCGGCGAGCGGCGCTTCCTCGGACTGTTCTCCTCCGCCGCGTACACCGAGTCCGTGCGCCGCGTGCCCGTCATCCGGCGCAAGGTCGAGGAGGTCCTCGAACAGGCCGGGTTCTCGCCCAACAGCCACGACGGGCGCGACCTGCTGCAGATCCTGGAGACGTACCCGCGCGACGAACTGTTCCAGACCCCCGTCGACGAGCTGCGGTCCATCGTCACGTCCGTCCTCTACCTCCAGGAACGCCGGCGCCTGCGGCTCTACCTGCGCCAGGACGAGTACGGGCGCTACTACTCCGCCCTCGTCTACCTCCCGCGCGACCGCTACACCACGGCCGTCCGCCTGCGGATCATCGAGATCCTCAAGGAGGAGCTCGGCGGCATCAGCGTCGACTTCACGGCCTGGAACACCGAGTCGATCCTCTCCCGGCTGCACTTCGTCGTCCGGGTCCCGCAGGGCACCGAGCTGCCGGAGCTGTCCGACTCCGACAAGGAGCGCATCGAGGCCCGGCTGGTGGAGGCCGCCCGTTCCTGGGAGGACGCCTTCGCCGACGCGCTCAACGCCGAGCTCGGCGAGGAGCGCGCGGCCGAACTGATGCGCCGGTACGCGCACGCCTTCCCCGAGGGCTACAAGGCCGACCACAACCCGCGCGCCGCGGTCGCCGACCTCGTCCACCTGGAGCAGCTGAACGCCGAGGAGGGCAAGGACTTCGCGCTCAGCCTGTACGAGCCGGTGGGCGCCGCCCCCGAGGAGCGCCGCTTCAAGATCTACCGCACGGGTGACGCGATCTCCCTGTCGGCGGTGCTGCCGGTCCTCAACCGGCTCGGCGTCGAGGTCGTCGACGAGCGGCCGTACGAGCTGCGCTGCTCGGACCGCAGCGTGGCCTGGATCTACGACTTCGGTCTGCGCATGCCCCGCGCCAAGAGCGGCGGCGTGGACTACCTGGGCGACGACGCCCGCGAGCGGTTCCAGGACGCCTTCGCGGCCACCTGGACCGGCCAGGCGGAGAACGACGGCTTCAACGCACTGGTGCTGAGCGCCGGGCTGAGCTGGCGCCAGGCGATGGTGCTGCGGGCGTACGCGAAGTACCTGCGCCAGGCGGCGTCGACGTTCAGCCAGGACTACATGGAGGACACTCTCCGCAACAACGTCCACACCACCCGGCTGCTCGTCTCCCTGTTCGAGGCGCGGATGTCGCCGGACCGGCAGCGCGCGGGACACGAGATCGTGGACGCGCTGCTGGAGGAGGTCGACGCGGCCCTCGACCAGGTCGCGAGCCTCGACGAGGACCGGATCCTCAGGTCCTTCCTCACCGTCATCAAGGCGACCCTGCGGACGAACTTCTTCCAGGAGGCCGCGGGCGGCAGGCCGCACGAGTACGTCTCCATGAAGTTCGACCCGCAGGCCATCCCCGACCTGCCCGCGCCGCGCCCGGCGTTCGAGATCTGGGTGTACTCGCCGCGCGTCGAGGGCGTGCACCTGCGGTTCGGCAAGGTCGCGCGCGGTGGTCTGCGCTGGTCCGACCGGCGTGAGGACTTCCGCACCGAGATCCTCGGCCTGGTCAAGGCGCAGATGGTGAAGAACACCGTCATCGTGCCGGTCGGCGCGAAGGGCGGCTTCGTCGCCAAGCAGCTGCCGGACCCGGCCGTGGACCGCGACGCGTGGATGGCGGAGGGGATCAGGAGCTACAAGACCTTCATCTCCGCGCTGCTCGACATCACCGACAACATGGTCGCGGGCGAGGTCGTGCCCCCGGCCGACGTCGTCCGGCACGACGAGGACGACACCTACCTCGTCGTCGCCGCCGACAAGGGCACCGCGACCTTCTCCGACATCGCCAACGAGGTCGCCGAGAAGTACAACTTCTGGCTCGGTGACGCCTTCGCCTCCGGCGGCTCCGCCGGCTACGACCACAAGGGCATGGGCATCACCGCCCGCGGCGCCTGGGAGTCCGTCAAGCGGCACTTCCGCGACATGGGTGTGGACACGCAGACCGAGGACTTCACGGTCGTCGGCATCGGCGACATGTCCGGTGACGTGTTCGGCAACGGCATGCTGCTCTCCGAGCACATCCGCCTGGTGGCCGCCTTCGACCACCGGCACATCTTCATCGACCCGAACCCGGACGCCGCCACCTCCTACGCCGAGCGCCGCCGCCTGTTCGAACTGCCGCGGTCCAGCTGGGAGGACTACAACACCGAGCTGCTGTCGGCCGGTGGCGGCATCTTCCCGCGCACGGCCAAGGCGATCCCGGTGGGCGCGCACATCCGCGAGGCCCTCGGCATCGAGGCCAAGGTCACCAAGCTGACCCCGGCCGACCTGATGAAGGCCATCCTCCAGGCACCGGTCGACCTGCTCTGGAACGGCGGCATCGGCACGTACGTGAAGTCCTCGGCCGAGTCCAACGCCGACGTCGGCGATAAGGCCAACGACGCCATCCGCGTCGACGGCAAGGACCTGCGCGTCAAGGTCGTCGGCGAGGGCGGCAACCTGGGCCTGACCCAGCTCGGCCGGATCGAGTTCGCGCTGCACGGCGGCCGGATCAACACCGACGCCATCGACAACAGCGCCGGCGTGGACACCTCCGACCACGAGGTCAACATCAAGATCCTGCTCAACGGCCTGGTCACGGACGGCGACATGACCGTCAAGCAGCGCAACAAGCTGCTCGCCGAGATGACCGACGAGGTCGGCCGCCTGGTCCTGCGCAACAACTACGCGCAGAACACGGCGATCGCCAACGCCCTCGCCCAGTCCAAGGACATGCTCCACGCGCAGCAGCGCTTCATGAAGCACCTGGTCAGGGAGGGCCACCTCGACCGGGCGCTGGAGTTCCTCCCCACCGACCGGCAGATCCGCGAGCGGCTCGCCCAGGGCCAGGGCCTGACCGGCCCGGAGACGGCCGTCCTGCTGGCCTACACGAAGATCACGGTCGCCGAGGAGCTGCTGCACACCTCGCTGCCGGACGACCCGTACCTCAAGGGCCTGCTGCACGCGTACTTCCCGACCGAGCTGCGCGAGCAGTTCCCCGACCGGCTCGACGGCCACCCGCTGCGCCGCGAGATCACCACGACGGTGCTGGTCAACGACACGGTCAACACGGGCGGTACGACTTATCTGCACCGGCTGCGCGAGGAGACCGGCGCGTCGCTGGAGGAGATCGTGCGGGCGCAGACCGCGGCCCGGGCGATCTTCCGCCAGTCCCCGGTGTGGGACGGGGTCGAGGCGCTCGACAACAGGGCCGAGGCCGAGGTCCAGACCCGCATCCGGCTGCACTCGCGGCGCCTGGTCGAGCGCGGCACGCGCTGGCTGCTCAACAACCGGCCGCAGCCGCTCCAGCTCGCCGAGACGGTCGACTTCTTCGCCGACCGGGTCGAGCAGGTCTGGGGACAGCTGCCGAAGCTGCTGCGCGGCGCCGACCTGGAGTGGTACCAGAAGATCTACGACGAGCTGACGGCCGCGGGCGTGCCGGACGAACTCGCCACGCGCGTGGCGGGCTTCTCCTCCGCCTTCCCGACGCTCGACATCGTCTCGATCGCGGACCGCATGGGCCGGGAGCCGCTGGACGTCGCCGAGGTCTACTACGACCTGGCCGACCGGCTGCGCATCACCCAGCTGATGGACCGCATCATCGAGCTGCCCCGCGCGGACCGCTGGCAGTCCATGGCCCGCGCGGCGATCCGCGAGGACCTGTACGCGGCGCACGCGGCGCTGACCGCCGACGTCCTGGCGGTGGGCAACGGCACCTCGACGCCCGAGCAGCGCTACAAGGCGTGGGAGCAGAAGAACGCGGCGATCCTCGGCCGGGCCCGGACGACGCTGGAGGAGATCCAGAGCTCGGACGCGTTCGACCTCGCCAACCTGTCGGTGGCGATGCGCACGATGAGGACACTGCTGCGGACGCATTCGTGAGGCTGCCGCGGACGCGTTCGTAGGGCGTACGGCGTGGTGAGCGCCCCTTCGGCGCCATGGTGTTTCTCCTGTGTGATCAAGAAGTGTGGGTACGAACCCGCCCTTAGAAGG